>CAIQAD010000030.1 GCA_903869725.1 uncultured Alphaproteobacteria bacterium
ATTTTTTTATAAATATAATAGATATATAAGTAGTTTTAGTGTTATTTATTTTTTATTGATTAATAAAATTAATGATTTCTAATAAAAAAATATTAGTTACAGGTGGAGGAGGGTTTATAGGTGGTCACCTAACAAAAGAACTTTTTTCAAACAAAAATCGTTTAAGAGTTGTTGATATTAAACCTTTAGAGTTTTGGTTTCAGATATTTGATGAAAACGAGAATATTTCTCTAGATCTTAGAAATTACGATGATTGTTTAAAAATTACAAAGGATATCGATTATGTATTTAATATGGCCTGCAATATGGGAGGTATGGGTTTTATAGAAAATAATAAAGCAGAATGCATGTTGTCAGTTTTGATTAATACAAATTTATTAAGAGCCTGTTTACAAAATAAAGTTCAAAAATATTTTTTTTCATCATCAGCCTGTGTTTATAACGCTGCAAAACAAAAAAATACTTTTATAAAAGGTTTAAAAGAAGAAGATGCTTATCCAGCGGAGCCAGAAGATGGGTATGGTTGGGAAAAATTATTTAGCGAAAGAATGTGCAGACATTTCTACGAAGATTTTGGGTTAGAAACAAGAATAGCGCGATATCATAATATTTATGGACCTTTAGGAACATTTGATGGAGGGCGGGAAAAAGCACCAGCTGCAATCGCTAGAAAAATTATTCAATCTAAACTTAATAATTCAGATACAATCGATATATGGGGAGACGGTGAGCAAACAAGAACTTTTCTTTACATTAATGATTGCGTTAAAGGAACTTTAAAATTATTTGAATCTGATTTTAGAGAACCATTAAATATTGGCAGTGATGAACAAGTTTCAATTAATCAGATGGCTGATATTATTCAGAGTTTTGATAATTTAAAGTTAAAAAAAAATTATCAATTAAATAAACCAAAAGGTGTTAGAGGCAGATCAAGTGATAATACTCTTTGTAAAAAAGTTTTAAATTGGAGTTATGAATTTACATTAACCCAAGGTTTAAGAGAAACTTATAATTGGATTTACAAACAACTTACGACTGAAAAATCCAATAATAAAAAATTTACTAGAAGTTTAATAGATTAAAAAATTTAATTTAGTTTTGCAGATTTAATAATAAACTCTGCCTCTGGAATTCGAGTATGTGCATTTTTACTGCCAAGTACTACAATAATTCTTTTTCCAACCTCAGAATCAATCATTAGTACAATGCATCCACCAGCAGCTTGTGTAAATCCAGTTTTGCTGACAATGAATTTGTATTTACGTCCTATAATCGGATTAGTATTTCTAAAAATAAACCATCTCTTCCTGATTTGAATTTTAACAGTTTGAGTTTGGGCAGCTTTTACAATTTCAGGGTAATATTGTGCAGCTGCAACTAACTTAATCAAGTCACTTGCAGTACTTACATTTTCTTCGCTTAATCCTGTAGCGTCTTTAAATGAGGTATTAAGCATTTTAAGCTTTAATGCTTTAACGTTCATAGCTTTGATACAAGCTTCATATCCTCCAGGATAGCTATTACATAAATTATCAGCAGCGTGATTTACAGAATGAACTAATGCAATCTGCATTTCTTGCCGTCTTGTAGATGATGTTATTTTTTCATCTAATTTTTGTTTTGCATCAAGCACAACTATTGCAGTCATAAGTTTAGTAACGCTTGCTATGCTGTGAACATCTTCAACATTCGAGCCTTTCAAAATTTTTCCATTAGAATCTGCTATTAACCAAGCTTTTGCAGTAATTCTTGGTTTTTTTTTCTTATTCTTAGACGAAGTTGTTTGCGCATCAGCGCTAACAATTAAAAATAATAAAGATAACAATAAAAGTACAATTTTTCTCATCAAAAGGGATTAGCTATATAGTGCGTTGTTAATTTTTGTAAGAATTAGTTAAAAAAGATACCAAAAGTCATTACAAATAGAGAAAATATTCCAATTCCTCCTGATAGCCAAAATAATCCTGCAATTCCAGTAATCACAGATGCTGATGCTATAACGATTGCAACTTGTAAAAGCGCTGAGGCAATTTCAAGTCTATGATATTTTTTTAAATATACATTTCTTTCCTCTTCTGAGTGTTTTGCTTTTTCCATCAATTCTTTTTTGCCATCGCCTGTCTCAGGTTCAGAGTCATAGCGTGTAATATCTTTTTGCCAATTTTCTAAAATACTTTTAGTTTTAGGATCATCTTTGCCAACCAAAGAAACGATTTCTTTTGATGATTTTAGAGTTGATTGGCGGATATTTTTGCTTTGATAGAATGCCCATAAATCAGACGATTTCATTTGTGAGATTAGCACTTCTGTTTGATATGATTTTCCAACAGTTTCCGAAATAGCAAGAAAAAGTGCAAGCACCGCGATAAGTAGAGCAATTTTTTTATTATTTGCGTGATGTTGTATCTCGTGACTAGCGTCTGACATGAATGCAGTAATATATTATTTGCAAATAAAAAACAATTTAGAATATTTTATTGAGATAACTTTAGAATCATATTAAATAATAAATTGCTATTTAAGCGAACATTGTATTGGGAAGCTGTATTTAGTGATTATTATTAGTCTCTTTATTAGATTCCCCCTTTTTTATTTATGATTGAAATTGTAATTTTTATCACGTGCCTACTTATTATTTTTTTTATTGTTTATAATTTTTCTAAAAATAAAAATACTAATGACAGTAGTGTTTTAAGTTCGCAGCTCGCAGATTTATTAGTAAGATTTTCAAAAGTTGAAGAAGCTACAAAAAATATTTCATCAACTCAATTATCTATTGATAATACATTTAAAAATTTTCAAAATATGCTCGATGACAGACAAGAGCGCGGAGCGTTTTCAGAAATGGAACTTGAAAAATTACTTAAAGATAGACTTCCAGTTCAGTATTTAAAATTTCAACATACTTTAAGTAATAATAAGCGTGTCGATTGTTTAATAGATTTTGGAGAAAATAATCAAAAAATTGGAATCGATTCAAAATTTGTTTTAGATAATTTCAAATATCTGAGAGCTGCCAAAACTGAAGAGGAAATTAAAAAGTATAAAAAATTATTCGAAGAAGATGTTTTAAATAATGTTAAAAAAATTTCATCAGACTACATTATTAGTGGCGAGACAACTCCGCATGCTATTATGTTTATTAGGTCAGAGTCTGTTTATAGAGAAATTAGCGAAAGTGATTTAATTACAAAAGCTTTAGATAAAAATGTTTTAATTGTTTCGCCATCTTTGTTATGGGGTCTTTTAAATACTCTTCGGATGTTTTTAAAAGACGCTGAAATGAGTAAAAAAACTCAAACGGTTATTAAGGAAATAGGATTAATCGGAAAAGATATTAATCGTTTAGCTGAAAGAGTGAACGATGTTGAAAGTCGATTTAATCAAGTCAGCGAGCAATTTAGAAATATTAAAGTGTCGACCGATAAAATTCAAAATCGAGCTGATAAGATTCAAGATTTAGAATCAAAGGATGAAATTACTAAATGAATTACGTATTTTATGATTTTGAAACTTCAGGAAGATCTAGTGCTTGGGATCAGATAATTGAAGTAGGAGCAGTTTTAGTAAATGACAATTTTGAAGTGTTGGATGAACCTTTAAATTTACGTTGTTCCTTAAAACCAGGGTTAGTACCAGAACCTTATGCATTAATTGTAAATAATACGACCCCACAAATCTTGAGAAAAACAAATCTATCTCATTATGGAATGATTTCTCAAATGTTAGAACAATTTAACAAATGGTCGCCAGCAGTTTTTGTAGGCTACAACTCTATAAGTTTTGATGAGGAATTTTTAAGAAAAAGTTTATTTAAAACTTTAAATGAACCTTATCTTACACAATATAGTGGTAATAAAAGAGGAGATATTTTGGGTCTTATTAGAACAGCACACTTATATTATCCAAATTGTATTAAAACACCAATGAGCGATAAAGGTAATGCTGTGTTTAAACTTTCAGAATTAACGGAGATCAATGAAATTAAGCATGACAACGCTCATAGCGCATTATCAGATGTCATGGCAACGGTAGAAATTGCAAAAATTATCAAAAATAAAGCACCATCTGTGTGGAAGGCGAGTTTAATGACAACTTCTAAAACAGATGTAAATGCTATTGTTGAAAAAGAAAAAATATTTTGTGTTAATGAATATTTTTATGGAAAAGCCCGTCCGTTTGTTGTGACCTTTGTTTGTTTTCATCCAAAATATAATTGGCCACAATGTTTTGATTTAAAAAATGACCCAAATATTTATCTAAATATGCCTTATGCTCAATTAAAAGAAGAACTTAAAAAAAGTCCAAAAGTCATAAGAAGTATTAAAAATAATAAACATCCAGTTATTATGAGTCCAAATTATGCAAATAACTTTGAAGGTTATAAACAATTAGGAGCTCAAAAATTATTAGAGCGCGCTAATTTAATTGCTTCAAACAAAGAGTTTAAAGATAAAGTTTCTAAAATTTTAAGTGAAGAAGCGCAGGAAAAAGAAGATTTAGACTCACAAATTAGTATAATGGCAGAGGAGAGCATTTATGCAGGTGGGTTTGCAAAGCCAGAAGATCAAAAAATGATGAGTGATTTTCATAAAACTGATTGGAAAGGCAAATTATCTTTAAGTGAAAAGTTTAAAGATGAACGTTTTTGCTATTTTGCAAAACGATTAATTTATGAGGAAAACCCGGAGGTTTTAGCAAAAGCTGAGTATAAAAAAATTCACACTGCCATCGCAGAGCAAATACTTTCAACCAATGACGAAAAATGGAACACAATTCCTAAAGCTCAAAAAGATATTGATGATTTAAGAGTTAAATATGATGAATTAAAAGACAAAAAAACTCTAACAATGCTCGATGACTTAGATCTTTATATTGATGAGATAAAGCAAAAATATGAAAGTGCTTAGTTGACAAACTTTAGTTCATTATTATTGTAGGTTTATATTTATAAAGGAGATTCTATGCCAACAATTAAAGTTACCGATGCTAATTTTGACGAAGTTGTTTTAAAAAGTGACAAACCTTTTTTAAATCGTTTTACTGCTGAATGGTGTGGACCGTGTAAAATGATAGCACCATTACTTGAAGAGTTATCTGCTGAACTAAAAGATAAAGTTTTATTTGGAAGTCATAATATTGATGATGAACCAAACACACCAACAAAATTTGGAGTTCGTTCAATTCCAACAATGTTATTATTTAAAGACGGAAAAGTTCTTGATATGAAAATTGGTGCTTCAAGCAAACAGCATATTAAAGATTGGTTATTATCTAAGATTTAATTTAGATTTAAAGCTTCACCAGCCAAATATAAAGATCCTGAAATTAAAATAATTCCTTTTGGATCTTCATTAGAGATTTCATGTAATGCCTCTATAATGCTTTTAGAAACATTTGCATGCATACCATAATTTTCTGCAATTTTTACAATTTCTTCAGGAGACTTACAATTTTCATAATGTGGAATTGTAATTGCTTTAATAGAAGTGATTATATCAGAAAAATATTTTAAATAATTCTCAGTTGATTTAGTCTTTAACATGCCAAGAATTAAATAAATTTTTTTGCCCTTCAATGTTTTAATAAATTCACTTGTAACTTTAGCGCCATCTTCATTGTGGCTACCATCAATATACAATTCATTTTCATCTTTTATAAATTCTCTTAATTTTCCATTAAGAATTTTATCAAGTCTGCCCTTATTTTTTGTATTTTTAATTGCAATATTAGTTTTTTTTGTATCAATTTTGTTAAGTAAAATTTTCGCTGTTGCTATTGCGGTTGCAGCATTAATGAGTTGATGTTTGCCTTTTAGATTTGGATAATCCAAATCGAGTAAAGTTGTTTCATCTTGAAATATAAATCTATTATTTTCCTCCTGAATCTGGAAATCTTCTCCAAAAAGTATTTTGTTTGAAGTATTTTTCTTAGTCTCGTGATCAATATATTTTAATACTTCAGGTGTTTGTTTTGAGATGATAATTTTAGTATTATTTTTAAAAATAGCCCATTTTTCGTAGGTTATTTTAGCTAAAGTATCGCCTAAAAATTCTTGATGATCGAACGATATGGGAGTTAAAATTTGTGCAATTGGTTGCTCAATGACGTTTGTGGCATCAAGTCTACCGCCAAGTCCAGTTTCAAGAATTGTAAAATCTGCAGGATACTTAGAAAAAGCTAAGTAAGCGGCAGCCGTAGTAATTTCAAAGAAGGTAATTGGATCTTTTCCATTTACTTGCTCACATTTTGATAAAACTTCATTAAGCAATTGATTATCTATTTCTTTTCCAGCAATATTAATTCTTTCATTAAATCTTTGAAGATGGGGTGAAATATAAAAATTTACGGTTTTACCATGCGCTTCTAAAATTGATCTTAAGAATTGAATTGTTGAGCCTTTACCATTGGTTCCAGTAACCGTAATTACGTTTTTTAATTTTTTTTCAGGATTTTCAATTTTTGAAAGTAAATTTATAATTCTATTTAAAGAAAGGTCTATTGTTTTAGGATGTAAATGAAGAAGCCTCTCCAGTAAAATCTGATTGGTAGTCAGTTGCATCGCTTAAAAAAGTTTTGTTTTGATTAGTTCTTATTAATATTAAAGTACTTATAGTTTTAGGTAAATCTTTTCTTTCAACAATTAAATCAATCTGGCCTTTTTCTAATAAGTATTCAGCTGTTTGAAATTCTATCGGTAATATATCTCTTGTAGTTTCTTTAATTTGTTTTTGTGAAAAAAAAGTAACTTTAGCTTTTGGTTCCGCAATATTTACATCGCCTATTAGGGCAATAGATCCTGTAATCATCCCATTTGTTTGATCTAAGCAAACCGGAATGTAGGGGATTTTTTTTTCTTTTAATAAACTAATAGCTGCAATCATACGAGAAGCTTGAATGAGAGAAAAAGTTGACTCTTGAATTCTCATATCACCGCCTGAACAGAAAAAGATGTAAGGAAGATTATAGTTAAGAGCATGTTCAGCGCCTGTTAAAAAAGCCTCACCCGCAGCTCTTCCAATGGAACCATCCATAAATGTTATATCAACAATGCCAGCTACAACTTTGATCCCATTAATTAACCCCTCAGCCAGCATCACACTATCGTGGCGTTTTGTTTGTTCTCTAACATTATCAAGTCGAACTTTATATATTCTAGTGTCAGCAAATTTTAATGGATCATCAACTGGAAGCATTGGAAATATTTCCTGAAAATAGCCATTATCAAAGAAAATT
Source organism: uncultured Alphaproteobacteria bacterium (assembly GCA_903869725.1). Lineage (GTDB taxonomy): Bacteria > Pseudomonadota > Alphaproteobacteria > Pelagibacterales > Pelagibacteraceae > Fontibacterium > Fontibacterium scandinaviense. Next base: position 7,240 of record CAIQAD010000030.1, read on the forward strand.
TTAAATCTTTCTTTAGCAGTTATCGGGTGATGTTTTTTACAAACTGAGCAAACAAATAAGTTGTCTTCTAAATCTTGTTTGTACAAAACAGTGCCGCAACTACAATTTTGCCAAAGATGTCCTTCTGGTCCAACTTTAACTCGAAAAATACTTTTTATTTTAGGTTTTAATTCTTTAAATTTTTCTTTAACCCAGTTCATTGAATTTTATTTCTTAAGGTTCTAACTATTTTATTTAATTGTATCAGAGGATTTCGTTTTTTAGCTAATGATTGAGATATACTTTTGCACAACAAACTTCCAACAACTAATCCGTCTGCTTTTTTAAGTGAGGCAATTGTTTTAGTTGTGATTCCAAAGCCAATAACTATATTTTTTTTAGGATCTATTTTTTTAATTTTTAAATAATTATTTAATATTGATTTTGCACTTACCTTTAATTTTCCGCCCGTAGTTGAGAGCATACTGATATAATAAATCATATCTTGAGAATTTTTAATAATTTGTTTCATTCTAATAGTTGAAGTTGTGGGTGCTATTAATTGAATAAAAGTAATTGAAAGTTTTTTACATTTATCTGCAAATGATTTGTTTTCTGGAAAAGGTAAATCAACTAAAATTATACCATCAACGCCACTATTTTTACATTTTTGTAAAAAATAATTTTCACCGTATTGTAAAACTTGATTATAATAGCCCATCAATATTATAGGTTTATTTTTTTTTATTTTTTTAAATTGTTTTACAATTTCAAAAACATCTTTGACTTTAATTCCGCCCTGTAAAGCGCGGTACGAGCTATTTTGAATTTGCACTCCATCAGCGACTGCTGTGTTGTGAGCAATGCCAACTTCTAAAATATCGATGTATTGCGAAATAGATTTTAATATATTGAGCGTTAACTTTTTATTATTATCACCTGCAACAATATAACTAACAAGCGCCGGTCTTTTTTCTAATTTAGCCTTTAAAAAAGCTAAACTAATTAATGCTGCCATATTAATTTACCTAATCTTTTTTCGATAATTTTTTTATCTTTAAGAGCATCTCCACATGAATCAACTACAATCACTGTGTCGTTACTTAATTTTGGTGCAATTTTAATAGCTTCTGCAAATGCGTGTGATGGCTCAAGTGACGGTCGAAGATTTTCTAATTGCGAGACAAGTTTAAAGGCTTCAAGTGCTTGTTCATCAGTTGCAACGGTATATCTTGCTCTTTTAGTATCTTTTAAAAAACAATGTAATGGCGATACTCCAGGATAATCTAATCCAGCGCTTATCGAACTCGTTTCAGAAATTTGTCCGTCTTTATCTTGAAGCACATATTGTGCAGCACCATGCAGAACTCCAAGTTTTGCATTGTAAGTTAAAGGAGCAGCGTGCAGTTTACTATTTTTTGGACCACCGGCTTCAACACCAATAAACTCAACTTGCTTTTTATCATAATCCATAAACTCATTCCAAAATCCAATTGCAGATGATCCTCCGCCAACACAATTAATAAGTTTTAATTTTTTTGGAATTTCACCAAACTCTTCTTTCAATTGTACTTTTAACTCTCTTGAGATTTGAGCAGTACTCCACGCACAGATTTTAACAAAGATGTTAGGTCCAACAGTTGAACCAACGCACATATGCGTAGTATCACAATTTGATACCCAGTAACGCATACATTCACTCACGGCGTCGACTAATGTTTTGCTACCAGAGTCAACGGGTACAATTTCTGCGCCATTTTTTCTTATGGCATCACAGTTTACTTTTTGGCGAGCCATATCTTTAGTTCCCATAAATATTTTACATTTAAGACCAAATTTTTTAGCAGCCATACTTAACATTTTGCCAGCATATCCAGCTCCAGTGTCTCCAATAATATATTTTTTACCTGCATGTTTACAAATAAGCGCATGCACAACTGCATTATAAATTTTATGAGCACCACCATTTGCATCAGAGACAACCTTTGCATAAATCTGCGCACCTTCTAAATGAAGCGAAAGATTATAAAGTTTTATAAAGCGAGTAGGAGAGCCTACATAGGTTTTAAAATAGTAATCACGTTCTTTGATAAATTTTTTATCGTAACGTAACTTTTGAAATAGTTGAGTAAGGTCTTCAATTGGCTTTTTTAAAGTTTCAGGAACAAAATTTCCACCAAATTTTCCACCATATAAATAATGTTTATCATGTTGATCAATGATCGCCTTACCTTTTTGTAATTTAAGCATTGTTTTTAACTTTGTTCATAAATTCAATTATCTTTTTTGCATCTTTCATTCCAGGTTTTATTTCTAAACCACTAGATAAATCAAGCTTGCGAGAGTGTTTTAATGCCTGATCAACATTTTTAATATTAATTCCACCTGCTAAAAAATAAGATGAAATATCAACGCCTTTAAGTAGATTAAAATCGAAAGTTTCTGACCTTTCCATTGCAGGCGTGTCTATTAGCAAGTCGTCCGCGTCTTTAAATTTATTAATTTGTTCTAAGTCTTCTTTAGTTTTAATTTTTACAGCTTTTATAATTTTATTGTTAAACTTTGATTTTACAGCTTTTATACGTTGGTTGGTTTCAGAACCATGCAGCTGAAAAAAGTCGAATAATTTTTTAATTTGTTCTAAAAAATTATCGTCTGGATCAACTAATACCGCGACTTTTTTAATATTTGTTGGAACTAGATTTGTAAGAACCTTCGCTTCATCTACTGTTAAATTTCTTGGAGATTTTTCATAGAAAACAAACCCTAAATAGTCAACTTTATTTGAAATTGCCGTCTTAATCATTTCAGCATTATTCATGCCGCAAATTTTAATTAAAGCCGACATTTAGTTTAACGATTCTAATACTTTAGTAATATTATTTTTAATGTTTCCCTTAGTAATATCGCGTCCAATAACAAGATGTGTTGCCCCAAGTTTTAAGGCAGCTTTTGGATTCATAATTCGCTTTTGATCTTCAATATTGTTGTTTGTAATTCTAATTCCAGGCACGACTATTTTTAAAGATTTAGAAACTTTTTTTACATTTAAAATTTCATGCGCTGAACATACAACACCATCTATTTTAGCTTTATGTGCTAGCATTGTTAATTTTTGAACTTTATTTTTAATTGGCAAATTTGCTCCCATATCTTTTAAATCTTTTTGATTAAGAGAAGTAAGAACTGTTACAGCCAAAATTTTTAAATTTTTGTTTGTTTCCATTTGCGCTTTTTTTGCAGCTTTCATCATTTCAAGGCCACCAGTTGCATGGATTGTTAAATAATCAACTTTTAAATCTTTTAAGCTCTTAATTGTTTTATAAACTGTATTTGGAATATCTTTTAATTTTAGATCTAAAAATATTTTAATGCCATTATTTTTAAATTTTTTAATAGCAGTGCGTCCAATTTTTGAACAAAAGAATTCAAGCCCAAACTTTGCACCATAAATATATTTTTTGGTTAAGTTAACAATTTGATAAGCACGTTTTAAATTATTAGTATCAACGGCTACGAAAATTGGAGCTTTTTTCATTTTTTTCATTTTATATTACTAATCTGCGCAGCTAGAAGTAAAGCCAATAACAATATTTTTCTCATTTAATTTAAATCGTCTTTCACATTTCATAAATGAGTTATCAAATTCATAAATATAGTAAGAAATTTCACTACTAGGTTCGATTTTGTCGGGTTTGCCAAATTTATCTACAATATCATCGGCTGTTGCATTTATAAATTGCTCTAAAAAAGCGTTTTCACGTGCAGTTGAATCTCCTAATCTTTCGTTTACTTGTTTTTTAACAGCATTACAACCAACCAAAGTTAAAGTTAAAAATATAATTAAATAATATTTAAAATGAAAAATAACTTTTAAATATTTGAACATAAAAATCAGAATTTAAATTTAAAATAAAACCTAAAGTAGAAAATTTTTATCTTATCCTTTACATAAATGCTAGGTGATCTAGAATTTATTCACTAACTTTATTTATGGAGGGAATAAAATGGTTAATCGAAGATCGTTTATGAAAGGTGTGGCCGCTGCAGGAGTAGGAGCTGGTGCCGCTAAAATTCTTTCATCATCTGTTGCAAATGCAGAAGATAATACTCAATATAAAGGTCCGTTCAAAATGTTAAAAAATGCAAAGATTTTAGCTATTAAAAATGCTGATGGTATAGACACTATGGGTGTTGTTACTCCAAAAGGAGTAATAGACATTAGAGCGGTTGCTAGAAAATTAAATATTAAAGCGCCCTATACTTTAGAAGGGCTTTTACATTCTGGAAATGCAGATGCTGTTCAACAAGTAATTGATGGAGCCGACAAATCACAAGTTGCTTATTTAGATGAAAGCAAAATCAAACACGGGCAATTATTTAAGAATCCATCTCAAATTCTTTGTATTGGATTAAATTATTCAGAGCACGTTGCTGAAACGGGAATGAATCTACCTAAAGTGCCAATCTTATTTAATAAATATAACAATGCACTTGCAGGCCATAACTGTGTAATCAAATTACCTCCAAAAGAAGTCTCATATAAATTTGATTACGAAACAGAAATGTTAATTGTGGTTGGAAAGAAAATGAGAAATGTTCCAATGGAAAAAACATTAGACTATGTCGCTGGTTATTGTACATCGCATGATTTTTCAGCGCGTGATCTACAACTTGAAACACCCAGCGTGCAGTGGATGATTGGAAAGACTTTAGATAATTTCGGTCCAATAGGTCCATACTTTGTTAGCGCTGATCAAGTAAAAGATCCAAATGACTTAAGTGTTCAAACTTGGGTGAATGGTGAAATGCGTCAGAACTCAAATACCAAGTATTTCATTCATAATACTCAAAAAATATTATCTTACATCTCAACGTTTTGGGCTTTAAATCCTGGGGATGTAATTTACACTGGTACTCCAAGCGGAGTTATCATTGGTATGCCAAAAGAAAAACAAGTGTGGCTAAAAGCTGGTGATAAAATTAAGAGTAAAGTTGGTGAACTTGGAACTTTAGAGATCACTCTCGCTTAAATTATTTAAATTCTAGGGCGGCAGATTGTCGCCCTAGAAAATTTTCTTCTCAAATCCTTAATAATCTCAAGATTAAAAATCATTAAGAAAATCAGACAAATTATAATACTAAGGGTCTATGGATTTGTTAAAGATGGCTTTCAAACAAAAATATAGGAAAGTTAACATAATAAATTTTTCTAAAATTCTTATAGTTCTTATAATCCTTCAATTTAAGCCTGTACTTGCAAAAGACTACATTAACGAAAGAGCTTATTTTGAAGACAAGACCGGAACTATGTCGTTGCAGGAAGTTAAAAATAAAGATTTTATCAAAATCGATAGTGTTTTATCAAAAGGTTATAGCAAATCGGTTTTTTGGTTAAGATTAAAGGTAAGCCCTTTAGTTGGGACAAATTTTAGAAATCTTTTACTTAAAATTCAACCAAGTTATGTAGACAGCATTCAATTATTAGACTCTGCAGATCCATCAAATACAAAAAGAATCTTAGGAACAAATTTTTCTTCAAACAATAATGATTATAGTTCTATTAATTTCAACTTTGTAATTCCAGGCTCTGAAAAGGAACGTTACGTTTATTTAAAAATACAAACTCAAGGAACTTATTTTATCAGAACAGAGGCTGTAACTATCAGTGAATTTATTAATGGTGATCTAGTTCAACAAATTGTTTTTGCTTTTTATATAGGAGTATTATGTTTTTTATTTATTTTTCCACTAACGATTTGGATTAGAGATAAAGATTCATTAAATATTATTTTTGTCATCAAACAATTTGCAGCAATCGTGTTTGTCGTCATGGATACTGGAATTCAAAGAGTAATTTTTAAAAATACTGATCCTTTATTGTTAAATGTGTTGTTTAATTTTAATGTAGTTACCTACACTGCCATTCTAATAGGGTTCCATTACTTTTTTTTGAAAGATTATTATCCAAAATCATGGGTAAAATACTTATTTTTAATTTTACTTATCTTTTACGCTCTAGAAATTTATGAAATAGACGGTCATAATTTTAGAGACAGCTTAGAAATTAATTCTATCGTCTTAACTTTGGTTGCTCTATCATTCTTTGTTATCCCATTCTTTGGTTTGTCGTGGGAAAAAAATAAAAATCCGATGTTTACAAAAAAATCTATAATAATTATTTACTTTAGCATCGCAATTTCTATTTTGTTAACGACTATACCTAGTCTTGGGTACATAAATGGAAATTCTTTTTCAATGATTCCAAATTTATTTACCGGTTGCATTACCGGAATTGTATTTTTATTTGTTTTACAATATCGCAATCGCATGTTCAGAGAGCAAGGCGTTAGAGAAATAGCCCAAGCGAATGCAATGGTTGAATTTGAACGAAATAAACGTCAAGAAAAAGAGCGTTTTATCTCAATGTTAACGCACGAGCTAAAAACGCCGTTATCTGTACTAAAATTAGCATACGAATCTGGAAATGCCACTGCAAGTGACAAAAATGTTCATGGCGCACTCAAAGATATCAATGACGTTATCGACAGATGCGCGCTTGAAGACAAATTAGAGAACCAAGGTTTCAATCTGTTGATTGAAAAACATAATTTAAAGAGAATTATTTACCAAAAAATTTCAGAATATGACTCAGTTGATAAATTTAAGTTCACAATTGATGGAGATTTATCAATTGAGAGCGACTTAAATATTTTAAGAATCATTTTGGGGAACCTGTTTGACAATGCAATCAAGTATGGAGATGAAAATTCTTCAATTTTAGTCAAGGCAATACTGCAAGCTCAAAAAATTTATCTAACAGTTACCAATACTGTCAGTCAAGTAGGTTTGCCAGATGAAGATAAGATCTTTACCAAGTATTATCGTTCGGAAAAAGCGTACAAAAATACTGGATCAGGTCTTGGATTGTATCTTGTGAGTAATTTAGCAAAACTTTTAAAGGGTGAAGTTAAATATTACGTAAACTCTAAGCAGGATCAAGTAACTTTTGAAATAATTTTACCGGAAAAAATGTAATGAGCCAAGATTTTACCATAGCAATCATAGAAGACCACTCATCTCTGCGAGAAATGATGACTAATCATTTCAAAAAAGAGAATTATAAGGTCTTCAGTGGCTCAATGGCTGAAGAGTTGGACGGTTATTTTAAAAAAAATAGAGCAGATCTTCTAATTTTAGATCTTAACTTACCAGGAGAAGACGGTTTGAGTATTGCACGACGATATAGACAAGCATACCCAAACATAAATATTATTATTTTAACGGTTAGAACAGAACCAAAGGATAAAATATTAGGATACGGCACTGGTGCTGACCTATATTTAGCAAAACCTGTATCGATAGAAGAATTAAATGCCGCTGTTTTAAGTATTAAACGAAGATTGACTCAAGAAGATGCAAGTAAAGAGCATCCGAAGTTAGATGTAGCAAAGCGCCAGCTGACATTTAACGATTTAAAAACGCAACTTGGTACACAAGAGGCAACAGTTTTGAAAAAATTTATAGATTCTCCAGAAAATATTGTTGAATATTGGGAAATTTTAGAATTGTTAGAAAAAGAATTTACTGAAAAAAACAAAACAGCAATTACTGTTTATATTCATCGCTTAAATAAGAAATTAGAAGAAGTAGGTATAGAAAATCCTGCAATTCAGTCGGTATGGAAAAAGGGTTACCAACTCACAAAAAAAATCATTATTTTATAAGGGATTATTTTGTAATTTTTAGTAATAAGTTGTAATCCCGCGTAATTTCTAGCATCTCAAAAATAGTACAAAACCCCAAGATTAATCTTAATTTTCGGGGCTTTTTTGAAGTTTACAGTAAAAAAAATATCTGTGCTTTTTCTTGGTGTGGCACTTTTTTTATTTTCAGAAAATGCGCCATCGAAATCTCAAGTAACAACCACAACTCTTCCTACCGGCGGTACAGTTACTTCAGGCAGTGCAGCAATTGCACAAACAGGCAACACCTTGAACATCAATCAAAGTTCACAGCAAGCAATTATCAATTGGTCAACATTTAATGTTGGTAGTTCTGCAACTGTAAACTTTAATCAACCCAACTCGTCATCTTCAACCCTTAACCGAGTGAACGGCGCTACAAAATCTATGATTAATGGTGCTGTAAATGCGAACGGCACTGTAATTTTTATTAATCCAAACGGTGTTGTTTTCGGAAAAGGTGCAGAAGTTAATACGGGTAGCATCGTTGCGACAACGATGAACATTGCAGATCAAGATTATTTATCTGGAAATAACCAGGTTTCTTATTTTGGATCAGCAACAGGAAAAATAGTAAACAAAGGAACGATTACCGCAAATAATATTAACGGTTATATCGCACTGATGGCACCTAAAGTTAGAAATCAGGGCGTTGTAATTGCTACTATGAGCGGAAATAACACGATAGCATTAGTTAGCGGTCAAAAAGTAACGCTAACTTTTCAAGGAGAGCAATTATTAAACGTAAATGTTGACGCTTCTGTCATCAAAAGTTTAATAAAAAATAAAAATTTAATCCAAACTTACGGTGGTCAGGTGATAATTGCTGCGAACGCAGCCTCTGATTTAAAATCTTCGGTGTTAGTGAACACAGGAACGATATCTGCGGATGGATTAAATGTAAACGGCGGTAAAATTTATTTAACTGCTAACACTATCAAGCAACAAGGGACCGTAACAGCAAGTGCAACTAGCAATTCTTCTGGCACAAGAGTTGAAGGTGGCGTGATTGTAGCATTGGCAAATACAATTAAGCTAGCATCTGCATCTAAAACCCTTGCAACAGGTGACAATGGTGGTGGAGTTATAACTTTAAGCGCTGCAAAAAAAGTAAACGTTAAGGCAGGTGCGCTTGTTGATGCTTCAGCAAACACTTCTGGTAATGGTGGATCGATTAACATTGATGCTCCAACTGTTAAAGTTAATGGCAAACTTTTGGCAAACGGTGGAAATCAATATGGAAATGGCGGATCGATTAATATTATCGCTAGTGATTTTGTAACATCAGCATCAGCGATCATCAAAGCGGGCTCTCAAGTAGCAAATGGGGTTGCAGGAAACCTAAGTTTTTCAATGCCAACCATCAATATAAACCAAGTATTTGCTAACTTGATTTCAAGCGCCTTAAATTCGACGAATGTAATCTTAAACGCCTTAAAAAACGTTTATTTTACGCTAGCGAATTCAGCATCTAATAACGCTGCAATCATTAATCTATTACAAGGAGTTGTTATTTATAAAACAACATCCACTAGAACTGGTTTGCAGTTTAACGCTGACGGTACGGTCTACATTGCAGGTCAAGTGGTTGCAAATGAAGGTAGCCTTTTGGATCTTGTGTTAAATGGCAATAACGCAGTTTCCATTAGCGAACTAGCTAAGTTAGTTGCAAGTAGCGTTACAATTAACTCTAAGCAGGGCGAGGTTAATCTGTCAGGCGCATCACTGACAAGTGCAGGTGGTAATATCAACATCTCAGCTAAAGGCGACATCAACGTTGTTAATCTAAATGTTGTTGCAAACAATCCAATCGATGGGGGTCAGATAGCAATGATCTCAACGGATGGAAGTGTAAATTTGCAACAGTCTTTCATTCAGACTAATGGCGGAGTGGGTCGAGGCGGAACAATCTCCATCACAGCAAACCAAGATGTGGCAGTTTTAAATACTAACGTTTTAGCAAATGGAGGAACAGATGGAGGACAGGTTGTTATCATATCAGGCAGCAAAGATGTAAATCTTAGCCAAACTATAATTCAAACCAACGGAAGCACTGGCCGTGGTGGGACAATTTTAATATCTGGTGCGAACCAAACTCTAATCTCAGGCACCGAGATTAATGCTACTGGCTATACTCATGGCGGTACAATCAGAATCGGAAACGACGATACTAATCACACATTACCATTTTCAAATTACACAAGTATAGATGAGACAAGTTCTCTTAATGTTTCTCAACAAGACAAATCGACTTTAAACTTTAATGGGGGAACAATTGAAACTTCAGGTGCAAGTTTAAACTTATTACTAAAGATTACAACGGGGCAAGGTGGCTTATGGTTGTTAGACCCTACAACGGTTACAATTACTTCAAGTGGAAGCACTAGTAATGGATCAATCAACAATGCCTTAGCTCAAAGCGGATCGGTTAATATAAGAGACGCTGATATCGTTACAGCTTTAAACGCTGGAACCAACGTTGTCATCACTGCAAGCACTTCAATTACTGATAACGGAGGTCAAATTGGTTGGGGAAGCAACCCAGTTAGTGGTGGATCTGGAGATTTAACTTTTACTGCTCCAACAATAAATATTAATAGCAATATTACAACACGAGGCTCGCAGACTTATAATGGTGCGGTTAATTTAACTTATGTTGGTTCATCAAGTAACTCAATTAATTTTACTTCTAACTCTTCAATCACTTTTAACTCAACAGTTGATGACAATGGTAGCGGACATGGCTTTAGAGTAACGGGTACAGTTGTTACTTTTAACGGGAATGTTGGCTCATCAACTAAGCCAAACGCAGTTAACGTGACAGCCTCAAATGGTGCTTATGTTTGGGGAAATATAACTGCAAACTCTATTACTTTTAATAACTCCGCAGTTCACGCCACACAAAGTTCAGTATTTTCACCAAGCTCTATAAGCGCTTCTTCATTATCTAGAGACTTATACTTTAGTTTAGGTATCCAGGCGTCAGCAATTTACAACAGTTCAACAACATTAAGTTCATTTACTAGTTACACGCTTACAGGTCTTAGAGCTGCTGACAGCGGAGTAACTTTATCTTCTATCACTGTAAATAACGACGCAGCAGGTTCAACTTATGTAACTGCGTTTACACTTTCAGCTAACACTAGCTCTTATGCATTAGGAACGACAGGCCAAGCTAACGTTACAACAGGGCAGACAACAACCAACACTGTTACTATTGCTAAAGCAACATTAACAATTTCAAGCATCACAGCACAAAATAAAGTTTACGATGCAACAAACGCTGCAACAATTTCTGCTTACTCAAGTAACGTTATAAGCGGAGATCAAATAACTTTCTCTAGCACACCAACATTTGCAAGTGTTAACGCTGCAAACGGAATTACAGTTACTGCAAGTAATATTACAATTTCAGGTAATGATGCTGGAAACTATACGTTAGCCACAACTTCTAGAACAACAACTGCAAATATTACTAAAGCTAATTTAATTGTAACAGGTTCAGAGGTTTATGATTCCACTACATCATTTTCACCTTCTAATTTAATAATCACAGGAGTTAATGGACAAACATTTACAGCAACAGGTACAGCAACATTATCTTCAGCTAACGTTCAAACTAATCAGCCTCTAAGCTCAATCAGTTTAACTCTTTCAGGAGTAAGTGGCGCTTCAACAAGTAACTACAACACTTTAACAGTTAGCCAAACTTCAGTTAGCGTTACTCCTAAAACATTAACAGCTTCAATGGTTGTTGCTGATAAAACTTATGATGGAACAACAACTGCAACTCCAACATTTACAATCAGCGGCTTAATTGGTTCACAAACATTAGTTGTTACAGGAACAGCAACATTCGATAGTGCAAATGCTGGATCAAGAACTGCAACTGCACAAACAGTTTCATTAGCTAATGGAACTAATGGTGGTTTAGCTTCTAACTACTCTTTATCTGCAGGACAAACTGACACTGCAACTATTAATAAAGCAACATTAACAGCTTCAATGACTGTTGCTGATAAAACTTATGACGGAACAACAACTGCAACTCCAACATTTACAATCTCTAGCGGATTAGTTAATTCACAAACATTAGTTGTTACAGGTACTGCAACATTTGATAGCGCAAATGCTGGATCAAGCACCGCAACTGCGCAAACAGTTTCACTTTCAAATGGAACAGGTCTTGCATCTAACTACACTTTATCTGCAGGACAAACTGATACTGCAACTATTAACAAAGCCACAGCAATAGTTAGTGCTACAAAAACTTATGACGGGACAACAGCTTTAACATCGAGCCAAGTTACAGTAACGGGAGTTGCCGGAGTAAGTTTAGATTTCGCGTTATCTAGAACGGCTAGTTTGGGTTATTATTCAGGTGGAAAATGGTATTGGAACATTTCTTCAGGATTTGCAAATACAACAGTATTAAATAATGCAAACGTAGTTGGAGCTACATATGTAAGTCTTGGAAACCTTACTTTAATCGGTGGAAATTCAGGAACAACAACAGATCCTAACAACTATGTTCTACCTGCTTCAAACGCAAGCGCTTACAACGCAGCACAAGTAATACCAAAAGCTCTAACAGCAACAGTTGCGGCGGCTGACAAAACTTACGATGGGACAACCACGGCCGCAGTTACATTTACTGTTGCAGGTGGTTTAGTTAACTCACAAACATTAGTTGTTACAGGAACAGCAACATTCGATAGTGCAAATGCTGGATCAAGAACTGCAACTGCACAAACAGTTTCATTAGCTAACGGAACTAACGGTGGCTTAGCTTCAAACTACTCTTTATCTGCAGGACAAACCGATACTGCAACTATTTCTCCTAAGTCATTAACGATTACAGCAGCTGCTCAATCAACAACTTACGGAACAGTAGTTACAACAGGATCTGGTTCTACTTTATTTACTTCAAGTGGTTTAATAAATAGCGACGCGGTTAACACAGTAACAATTGCAACTAAC
>CAIQAD010000031.1 GCA_903869725.1 uncultured Alphaproteobacteria bacterium
ATTAACAAATATAGAATTAATTTTGAAAAAATAAATATTTTTATAATGTATAATGCCTGATTATAAAAATACTGTCATTTATAAAATACAACATAGAGAAAAACCTGAATTATTATATGTAGGTTGTACTACTAATTTCAACGCGAGAAAAAATCAGCACAAGAGCCGATGTACGAATGTTGGAGACAAAGAACATAATCATTATAAATATCAGATGATACGAGAGAATGGTGGATGGGATAAATTTGACATGATTCCAGTAAAACAAATTTCATGTGAAACAAAACTACAAGCACATATTGAAGAAGAAAAAATTAGACAAGAATTAAAAGCAAACTTAAACACTATTATTAAACCAAAGTTAATCATAGAGAGAAAACCTGATCCAGTTCATCCATTTCTCTCTATAAAAACTAAACAATATACAGAAAAAGATTTAGAAGAATAATATATATGCCTGATGAAATAAGTCGTTATATTCATGATTTTATTCGTCCTACAATTTGGCGTAAAGGTTCTTACATACATCGTAATAGTTTATTTTTTAAATATGAATTAAGTAGAGAGATAAGAAAGGGTTGTTTATTAAGAATATTAAACAATGTAATATTTTTAAGAGAATTTCTTTCTATACTATAATGCCGTGGGTAATAAGAAAGATAAAGAATCAAAATCTTTATTCCGTAAAAAATAGAGACACAGGAGCAGTTCATTCTTACGGAACAACGAAAGAGAACGCCATCAAACAAGTAAGGTTATTACATATGAACGCTACAGGTTTTGAAGAACCAAAAAAAAGAAGAAAAAGAAGAAAAAAAAAGAAAGAAAAAGAAGTAATAATACATTTTCAAGGAATATTAATCCTTACAATTATTGAAATATTTGGAAGAGATAAAACATTTTGGGAATATTTAGATAAACATTTAGATAAAATAAATAAAGAAAAAATGTTTAAAAATGCAATACAAACAAAAGGATCATTTGCTAATCTTATAAAAGATACAAAATTAAATAATTGGGGAGAAGGATATAATAAAACAATTGAAATAATCATTAGAGCCGCTCGTGATATTTATAAAAAAAATCCAAAAATGTTATTAGATTATGTAGAAACAAATAATATAAATGAAAATTATGTTGAATTAATATCAACCATGCTACGATTATTTAAAGAATTACCAAAAGAATTTATATGTGATATAAAAGATAATACTGTAAATATTTTTAATAAATAATTACCATAAAATCATAGCAGCATACCATCCACGAGAGCCTATTTGTTTAATGTCTTTTGCATGACGAATGTAGTAATTCTTTTTATGTTTGTCTGCAATGTCCTTTCCATATTCAAGATAAGAAGGATAATCCATATACCGTATGTCGCCAATACTAAATAAAAATCGGTCATCTTTATATATATCAATCTTTTTATTTTTATGTGTACTTGGATAAATAGATACACCTAATTCTTTTGCTCTATTTTTAGAATAATTTGTAATTTGATACATATATTGTCTCTATTTAATTTTTCTATTCAAATTATTTTTAAAAATAAATTCATTATATTTATCTTTTGCTTCAAGTTCTGTATTAAAATACCCAATTAATACATAACGATA
>CAIQAD010000032.1 GCA_903869725.1 uncultured Alphaproteobacteria bacterium
AAATATTTTATTAAAAATAATAAAATTGCTTTAATTACTGAAATTAAAAAAGCTAGCCCCTCTAAAGGAATAATTAAAAAAAAATTTAATCCTTTAAAGTTAGCAATAAGTCTTAATAATAGCGGCGCTTGTTGTTTATCTGTACTTACTGACAAAAAATTTTTTAAAGGAAATATTAATTATATAAAAACTATTAAAAAAAAAATTAATATTCCAATTTTAGCTAAAGATTTTTTTGTAGATCCTTATCAAGTATATCAGGCAAAATATTATGGCGCTGATTGTATTTTAATTTTATTAAATTCAGTCACCTATTCTATAGCAAAAGATCTTTACAACACAGCAATGAAATGTGGTCTTGATGTAATAACAGAAGTTCATAATGAAGATGAAATGAAAATAGCGCTAAAATTTAAAAATAATATAATTGGAATAAATAATAGAAACTTAAATAATTTTAAAGTAGACATAAACAACACAATTAGAATCTATAATAAATTTAATCTAAAAAATCGCATTGTAATATCTGAGAGCGGTTTTAACTCAAAAAAACAAATCAATTTAATATCTTCAAAGTCTAATATTAGAACTTTCTTAATTGGCGAATCATTAATGAAATCTTCTAACATCGCAGTTAAAATTAGAAAATTTCTTTAATTTATACATATAAATCAACAATTTATCCGTATTGTAAAATAATAAGAACTTAAATAGAACATTAACTGTTTAGGTTTTGTTCTATGTTAACTAAAAAACAAAAAAATTTGCTAATATTTATCAACGAGAAGTTGAAACATACTGGCGTTTCCCCGTCATATGATGAAATGAGAGTTTCTTTAAATTTAAAATCAAAATCTGGTATTCATCGTTTAATATCTGCTTTAGAAGAGAGAGGGTTTATTAAAAGATTGCCTCACAAGGCTAGAGCTCTTGAAGTTATAAAACTTCCTGAAAATGCTGGTGCTAAAGATTTATATAACAATTTTTCTCCAACTTTAATTAAAGGTGGCTTAGATATAAATAAAATTAACAATGAAGAAAAATTTATACCAGTAATTGGTAAAATTGCTGCTGGCTTGCCTATAGAAGCAATAGAAACACCGGAGGAGAATCTGCCATTAGCTAAAAGTTTTGTTGGATCTAGCGAATATTTTGCACTGAAAGTAGAGGGTGACTCTATGATTAACGCAGGAATAAGTGACGGAGATTATGTGATTATAAAAAAAGCTAATGATGCTGAAAATGGCAAAATTGTTGTAGCCCTTATAGATAATCACGAAGCAACATTAAAAAGAATGAGAAAAAAAGGAAACTCTATTGCACTAGAAAGTGAAAATCCTGCTTACGAAACAAAAATTTATAATCCAGAACGAGTAAAAATTCAAGGAGTCCTTAGCTCCTTATACAGAAAATTTTAATTTACTATTATAAATAAATAATATTAGTTCCGTATTCACCTTAATGAATACAATAAAAAAAACAGTTATTACAAGGTTTGCACCATCACCAACAGGCAATCTTCATATAGGTGGCGCTAGAACTGCTCTATTTAACTGGTTATTTGCAAAAAATAAGGGTGGAAAATTTCTATTAAGAATAGAAGACACTGACACTCTGAGATCAAAAAAAGAATATTATGATCAAATAATTAATACACTTAAGTGGTTAGAGATTGAATGGAATGATCAACCGTATATTCAATCAAAGAATATAGAGTCTCACATTAATATTATAAATAAATTATTAGAAAATAATCATGCATACAAATGCTACTGTACAGAAGAAGAATTAGATAAAGAAAAGAAAGAGTATTTAATTAAAAAAATACCATATTCTTATAGTAAGAAATGCAGAAATCTGAAGGAAGTTAATTTACAAAAACCTTTTGTCGTACGTTTTAAGTCTAAAGAGAAAGGGACAACAATATTAAAAGATCTTGTTCAAGGTGATATAGAAATTAAAAATAACACTATTGAAGACTTTGTAATATTGAGAAACGATAAGAAACCCACTTATAATTTATCTGCTGCTGTTGATGACTATGAAATGAAAATTTCACATGTAATTAGAGGAGACGACCATAAAATTAATGCTTTCAAACAAATACAAATTTTTGAAGCAATGAATTGGGTTATACCTTTGTACGCACATATTCCTTTGATTCATTCAAAAGATGGTAAAAAATTATCTAAAAGAGACGACGTCTCAACTGTTGAAGATTACAAAAAAATTGGAATTCTACCAGAAGCACTTAGAAATTATTTGTTACGACTTGGATGGTCTCATGAAAATAAAGAAATTTTTACTTTAGAAGAAAGTATAAAATTATTTAATATTGAAAATATAGGCAAATCTCCTTCTAAATTAGATTTTGAAAGAATTAAATCATTGAATGAAACTTACTTGAAAAGTTTAGATGAAAAAAAATTAACAGAAGATTTAATAAATTATGCCAATAATTACAAAACTGAAATTAAAGATAAATATATAGAAACAATTTATAAGAATCTTCCTTTTTTAAAAAATAAAGCCAAAACGCTTGAGGATATTTATAATAATTCTATTTATATTTTTTCTTATAATTTAGAAAATAAAGAAATTAACAAAATTAACGCCAATCAAATAGAAAATATTAAAATAATATTTAAAAAATGCTCAGATAATAGAGATTTTGACTATTTGTTTTTAAAAAATATTTTAGATGAAATTATAAATAATAAGAAAATTAATTTCAAAGATATAGGACAACCTTTAAGAATTGTTTTGACAGGATCTCAATTTGGACCCGGAATTTATGATATTTTCAAATCTTTGGGTAACACTGAAAGTCTAAAAAGAATTGAAAAATTTTTAGATAAAATAGACAGAAATGTTAAAAACTGATAGCTATTTTGAATGTCTGATAAATGCTATTTAGAAATAGATGGAAAGAAAATAGAACTTCCAATAAAAAAAGGTACAGTTGGACCATCTGTTATAGACGTGAGAGATCTTTATAAAAATTCTGGTTACTTTACTTTTGATCCAGGATTTACATCTACGGCAAGCTGCCAATCTGATATTTGTTATATTGACGGAGACAAAGGCGTTTTATTGTATAGAGGCTATGAAATTGAAAAACTTGCAGAAAAAAGCTCATTTTTAGAAGTTGCTTATTTATTAATAAACGGTGAACTGCCCAATAAAGATAAATACATAGAATTTAGTGATGCAATTAAAAATCACACAATGGTTCATGAGCAAATAAGATCTTTTTACAATGGCTTTAGAAGAGGCGGTCATCCTATGGCTATGATGTTAGCTGTTGTTGGAGCACTGTCTGCTTTTTATGCTGACTCTTCTAATGTTAATGATCCTAAAGAAAGAGAAATATCATCAAGAAGGATGATTGCTAAAGTACCAACGCTTGCAGCAATGGCATATAAATATTCAATAGGACAACCTTTTATTTACCCTGATAATGATTTGAGTTATTGTGAAAATTTTTTGCATATGTGCTTTGCTGTTCCAGCAACTAAATATAAGATTAACAAAAGCGTATCAAATGCTCTTGAAAAAATTTTTATTTTGCATGCTGATCATGAACAAAATGCTTCTACTTCTACAGTTAGGTTAGCAGCCTCTTCAGCTGTGAATCCATTCGCATCTATATCAGCAGGCTTTTCTGCGTTATGGGGTCCTTTACATGGTGGAGCAAATGAAGCTGCGCTTAATATGCTTAAAAAAATTGGTTCAGTCAAAAATATTCCTGAATATATTAAAAAAGCTAAAGATCCTAATGATAATTTTAGATTAATGGGTTTTGGTCATAGAGTTTATAAAAGTTATGACCCTCGAGCAAAAGTCATGCAAAAGGCATGTTACGAAGTTTTAGATGCACTTGGAAAAAAAAATGACGAGGTACTTAAAGTAGCCTTAGAACTAGAAAAAATAGCTCTTAATGATGATTATTTCATTCAAAAAAAACTATATCCTAACATCGACTTTTATTCAGGAATTACTTTGAGTGCCATGGGTTTTCCACCAGAAATGTTTGTTGTTCTTTTTGCCGTTGCTAGAACTGTAGGCTGGATTGCTCATTGGTCTGAAATGTACTCTGATCCGTTAAATAAATTGAATCGTCCAAGGCAGCTATATATTGGAAAGAATAAAAGAGAATTTGTCGATCAAGATAAAAGATAATCTATTCTAACACTATGCTAGATATTTTTTTAAGACACTCAGGTGTAGCAATTTTTTCTAAAACTTCTCTATACTTTTTAACTTGATCTAATCCTGTCTTAGGATAGTCAAGAAACTCTTGCATTTTTTTTTGAATTTTAAAAACTGTACAATTTTTCTGAATTAATTCAGGTATTATTTCACTATTAGACATAATATTTACAATATTACCATATTTAACATTAACAAATGGTTTAATAAAAAAATAATTTAAAAAAGAAGTTTTATAAACTGTAATTATTGGGCATAAATTTTTACAAATATCTAAAGTTATAGTTCCAGATTTTGCTACTGATAAAATTGATTTTTGAATAAATTCATCTTTATTTTTATCTTCAATTGTTAAAGTATAATTATAAATGTTATTTAATATTAATAAATTTTCAATTTCTGCTTTGAATTTTTCTAAAACTGGAAAATGATAATTAAAATTAATTTTTTTGCCATTATAATTTTTAATTATTTGAATAAAAATTGGCAAAAAAATATTAATTTCACTTTTTCTACTGCCAACCGCAAAAGTAATATATTCTTTTTTGGAATTAGAAATTACTTTTGACAATCCACTATCAAAAAAAGGATGACCAACGAAAGTATTTTTTAAGTACCCATCAAAATATTTTGTTTCAAAAGGAAATAAGCATAGCAAATGATCAATATAATTATTTAATTTTTCTCTTCTACTTTTTCTCCAGGCCCAGACTTGAGGAGCAACTAAATGAATTGTTTTTATATTATTATTTATTTTTTTTACTTTTTTTAGAACTCTAAAACAAAAATCAGGACTATCCACTGACAAAATAACATCAGGGTTAAACTTAATAATCTCATCTACTGTATAATTTATTTTTCGTAAAATAGTGCATAAATTCTTAATTACGTCTATAAAACCCATAAATGAAATTTCATCAATATCAAAAATGCACCTTACATTTTGAGTTTTTATATTCTTGCCACCAATAGCTAAAATTTCAATTTTTGGATATATTTCTTTAATTTTGTTAACAATTTTTCCTGCTAAATTATCACCAGACGCTTCACCTGTTATAATAAATATTTTTTTCAATTTGAAATTTATAAACCTTTGATAAAAAAATTATTATTTTTTGCGATTCTAAATATCTTATCTTTTTCGAGAATTATATTTTTAGATTTTTTAATAGCGATACCTTTAATATTATTTTTAATGCAATTTTTAACAGTTAAATAACCAAGTGTTGGTAGATCTGTTCTAATATCTTGGTTTAATTTAGGCAACTTAATTAAAATTGATTTATTTTTAAGTTTTAATTGTCTAGATATTTTTCCTGATCTTCTAATAGCTTCATCTGTTCCCTCAGGACCTTCAACGGCTAATACAAAACCATTATTAACAATTACTGCTTGGGCAATATCGTATTTACTTAGTGAATTTAATATGGATACTCCTTTTTTAATTGATAACAGATCTTGTGTTGTAGTTTTTACATTGTTTAAATTTTTTTGAGAAAAAATTAATTCTTTTGTGTATGTCATGCTGTTTAGAACTTTTATATTATTTTTTTTGAAAATTTTAATAATTTCTTTCAATATGAACCCATCGCCTTTTTTGAAAGCCCTAAAAATTGTAGAAAAATTAAATAATGTCGTTTTGTCAATTTTAAAAAAAGATAACTCAGGTCTAGTTACTTTTCCAATTAAAATAATTTTGTTACAATTATTTCTTTTTAAAATTGAAATAGCCTTTCCTAACTGAGTAATATGAAGTTTATAGGAATTTTTATAATTTTTATAAATATTTTTTTTTGTAATATCTAAAATTAT
>CAIQAD010000033.1 GCA_903869725.1 uncultured Alphaproteobacteria bacterium
AAAAAATATTAGACTAAATATAAATATTATATTTAAAGGTGATAATAAAAATTTAATAAATTTTAAAAAATAAAACTCCATAATAATTAATAAATAAAATTATTAAAAGTGTTCATTATATAATTTTGCGCTTAAAACAATTCCAAAACCCATCATGTTTGTTAACAAGGCTGTACCACCATAAGACAATATAGGCAAAGGAACTCCAACCACTGGTAAAAGACCTGTTACCATTCCTAGATTAATTGCAATATATAAAAAAAAATTAAAAGCAAACGCATAACAAAATATTTTTGAAAAATTATTATGACATTGATCGCCTACTACCGTAATTTTTTTTATAATTTTAAAAAACAACCACAGCAGCAGTATTGCTCCTAGCAACCCAAATTCTTCAGCAAAATGCGAAAAAACAAAGTCCGTATGATTTTCTGGCACAAAATTTAATGCACTTTGTGAACCCTTCATATAACCTTTGCCAAATATTCCACCTGAGCCAACGCCAATTTTTGCTTGAATAACTTGATAATTCTTACCCAATGGATCTTTTTCAGCATTAAAAAAATTTAATACTCTTTGTTTTTGATAAGTTTTAAGACCTGCAAAAATAAGAGGTAAACTTAAAATCACAATCACTACACATGAAATAAAAATTTTTCTATTTATCCCAACAATCCATAAAACACCGACAGCTGCTCCTAATATTAAAATTGCAGTACCAAGATCAGGTTGTTTTAAAACTAATAAAAAAGGAATTAAAATTAATATAGTAGAAACTAATAAAGAGTAAATTTTATTAACATTTTCAACTTTTACTGAATTAAAAAATTTTGCAAGCACTAATATAATTGAAAGCTTGGCAAGTTCGGAAGGTTGAATATGAAAAACACCAAAATCTAACCATCGTTGAGCTCCTTTAGCACTAACTCCTATAAACTTAATAATAAATAAAATAAATAAATTAAGAAAATAAAAGTGATAAGAATAACGATACCAAAATTCAATATTAGTAATAGCAATCGCAAGCAATATAAAAAATGCAAAAGAGAATCTTAATAAATGTTTTAAATAGGTTGATCCTTGGCCTTTATCAATAGAATACAAACAAAAAACACTTAAAGCCCCAAGAATTAAAACTAACTGAATTAAGCTACGATCAAGACTTTGAACTCTTTCAAAGACTGATCTTGCTTTAGATGTTTTTAATTTTTCAGGCATTTGTTAATCTTTTTTTAAATAAAAAATCAAATAAACTACTAGCTACTGGCGCTGCTGCAACCGACCCTGCTCCTCCATGCTCAATTACAACAGTGATTGCATATTTTGGATCATTCACAGGACCAAAACCAGAAAAAAGTGCATGATCTCGAAATTGATAAGCTTTATTATTCATCGTTGACTCTTCTCTATCTGAAACAGAAATAGTTGTTACTTGTGATGTTCCAGTTTTTCCTCCAAATTTAAAATTGCCCGACAACCTAGATGCAAACGAAGTTCCACCTTGTTCATTAGTTGCAGCATTTAAAGCATCTAAAATAATTTTAATATGATCACTATCAAAATCTAGTTTTGAAATTTTTTGCTTATCATCTAAATAAAATGTTGGATTGATTTGATAACCTCCATTTGCAAACTGTGCCATTACAATACATATTTGCATTGGCGTTGCTAAAAAATAACCTTGCCCTATGCCTGTAATTAGAGTTTCTCCTAATAGCCAAGGTTTACCTGTCGTATTTTTTTTCCATTTAGTGTCAGGTACTAGACCTTTTTTTTCCTCATCAAAATCTTTTAAATGCAAAGAACCATATCCTAATTTTCTTGCAGTTTCCGCAATTCGGTCAACCCCTAATAATCTTGCAACTTCATAAAAAAATACATCACACGATCTCTTTATAGCTTCTCTTAAATTTACTTTTCCATGCCCGCCTTTTTTCCAACAATAAAATTCTTGTCCATACAATTCTGTTTTTCCACTACAAACGTGGGTAAAATCCTCATCAATAATCTTATTATCTAAGGCGCACAACGCAACTACTGGCTTTATTACTGAGCCTGGTGGATACTGAGCTGATAAAAATTTATTTACCATTGGTTTTCTCTCATTGCGTAAAATATTATTAAGCTGGTTTTGCGAGATACCAAATGCAAACAAATTTGTATCAAACGAAGGGGTTGAAACTGCAGTTAATATTTCTCCAGTTTTAATATCTAAAACTAAAGCTGCTCCGGCGTGACTTGCGAGTTTGCTGTAAGCTAACTTTTGAAGATCTAAATCAAGAGCTAATTTAAGAGGATTACCCGGTTTTCCTTCCACAAATTCAACGGTACGAACTGCACGTCCTGCAGCATTAACTTCAAATCTTGTAAAACCAGGAACTCCTATTAACTCTCTATTCTCGTCCTTTTCTATACCAAGCTTACCAATTTTAATTCCTGGCGTTCGGTACAAATCATCAACTGCATTTGCAACATCATCTTCTGTAGGTGCGCCAACATAACCTAAAACATGTGCAAGCTCGTAAGGGTAATCGTAATGACGTTCCATTGAAATAAATGGTTGAACTCCATTTAAAATAAATAAATTGCTGTTAATTTTTGAAAATTCTCCCCAGGTTAAATTTCTATTAATTACATAAGGTTGAAATTGTCTTAATTTTGTAAAATCATTTTTAGTTTTTTCTATAATTTCAGAATCTAAATGCAGAATATTGTTTAAACTTTTAAGAGTAAAATCTAAATCTGTTACATCACCTTTTATTAAAGCTATTTTATAAAGTTGACGGTTCTCGGCTAATTTGTTTTGATAACGATCTAAAATTAATCCTCTTTCTGCTGCAATTTTCCATTCTTTAAATCTATTGCGGTCAGAAAGGATTGAATATTTTCGACTTTGAAACAATTGCAACCAAACAAGCCTTGTCGCAATTAATCCAAAAAATGTATATTTGATTGTTCCTAAAATTGCTTTTCTTCGATTAATTATGCCAGATTTTGATTGAATGCCTTGAGAAGGTTGATTTTTAAATAACTTCATAAAAATATAGACAATATCACACTGAAATGTTAATTCATCACACTTTTTGGAGGTAAGCAAATATTAAGGTAGAAGTTAAAAATGATAATATAGAGCAAGCTCTAAGAGCTCTAAAAAAAAAATTGCAGAGAGAAGGAGTATTCAGACTCCTTAAAATTAAATCTCATTTTGAAAAACCGTCTGAAAAAAAAAAGAGAGAAAAAGACGAAAACACAAGAAGAGTAAAGAAATTTAAAAAGTTAAAAGCCCGTTTCTAAAATAGCTAATTATAAAACAAATATTGCTAATAATATTAATAAAACAATTATTGCTGCTGCAATATAAACCACTAGGTTAGTAAAAATATTCCAAGTTTCTTTGTGTGACTTAATATCCACCTGAATTAACCTTGTCGTGCCTTAAATTTTGGATTTTTTTTATTGATTACGTAAAGTTTGCCACGTCTTCTAACAACTTTGCAATTAATATCTCTTTTTTTTAAAGATTTTAAAGAACTTACAACTTTCATAAACACTTTAAATATACGCTAACCATCTGCTTGTAAAGAAATGTTAATAATTATTTTTTAAAAAATTGTTAATATAGTCCTTAATTTTGATCTTTGCATACAATCTTACAATTTTATTATTAAGATTCATTCTAGATAAAGCTGAAGCAAAACGCTCTCCTTTTCTTTGCGGTAAATAATAAACTGCTGTTTTAAACATTTTAGCTAATTCAATAATACTTAGAGATTGCCTAGAAAAAATAGAATAATGCTTATTTTTATTTTTTTTCCAAGCAAAAATACATGCTAAAACAGTATCCGTTACATGAGTAAATCTTCTGGTCTGCGTTCCAGGTTTAACAACTGGCAATTTTTTTTTATTTTTATAATGCTCCTCAAATATCCCAACAACTGTTGCCATATCACCTTTAGAAATTTGTCGTGGTCCATAGACATTATAAAAATAAACGACCTCATATTTAAAATTAAACCACTTTTTTAAATTTTCTAATAATTCTAAATTTTTAGCTTTAGTAAAAGCATAAGGCGAAAGATTCATGTCATGACCTTTGTTTCCCAGGCTTGCTGATGTAGCAGAGTAAACAATTTTAATTTTATTCTTTAATGCAAAATGAAATAAAGCTGAACTTCCTTCAATATTAGAAGTGAAACATTCGTTAATTCTTTTAAAGCTTTGATAAATTCTTGCAAATTCTCCAAAATGAAAAATAGTATGAATCTGATTTTTATAATTTTTTAATAAATTTTCACAATTTTTAGTATCGCCTTTTATATATTTAACTCTAATATTTTTAATATGATTAAAATTTTTTCCAGAGGAATAATTATCTAAACTAATAATTTTATATTTTTTAAATTGTAGTAAATTTTCAATTAAATTAGATCCAATGAACCCTGCTCCTCCAGTAACTACTAGTATATTTTTCATTAAATATTTACCGAGAATTCAAATAAAAGCCTGGCAACGACCTACTCTTCCGTGCCTTAAGACAAAGTACCATTGGCGCTAAAGGGCTTAACTGCCGAGTTCGGAATGGGATCGGGTGTTACTCCTTTGCAATAATCACCAGGCAAGATTTGTATATATATATAAAGATAAATTGCAACAACTATGTAATTACAAAATAAAATTCAATAAACTAGTTCTTAAATAAATATAATAAATTTATTTATTCTTTTTATAAAAATCCTTTGTAATTAATAAGGCCATTCCTAAATTAAACCAAAAAAAAGAGCCATTCCATGTGGTAAAAAAACGACCTGATGTTTTAATCGGCCAAAAATAAATAAATAAAATAAAAAGATTGCCATATAATAAACCCTTAAATTTTTTATAATTTGAATTATTTTTAAGTTTATTAATTTTATGAATGATAGATGAAAAAAAAGATCCGAAAGTTAATAATAGCAGTAAAAATCCTATAATTCCAGACTCGCTTAAGATCTCCAAATAAAAATGATGAGGATGAGTATCGCAAAAATGTTGCGATACACCTACAACATCTTTCAAAGGATCAATTATTTCATTATCACAAATAGTTGCGTAATTTTTTAGACCAACTCCAAAAAAAATATTACTTTTAAAAACCAAATAACCTGAATAATATAGACGACCCCAACCAGAATTTTTAAAATTAATTATTGTAAGATATAATTCATTTATTCTATAATGAAATGTCGGATTAAAATAATATAAAATTAACAATAAAAAAAAATTTAGAAAAAATAAAAAAACGAAATATTTAGTTCTAAAAAAAGAAAAAAAATTTACTAACGAGCCAAATAAAAAAATGATAAAAGCTAATCTTTCTCCAGTTATAGCGATAGTAATAAAAAGCAAAAAATAAATTAAAAATAATAAAAATTTTTTTTGAAAGTCAAAATTTCTAATTCTAGAAAAAAAATAAAACATTAAAGGAATAGAAATGTACGATAAATAAGCACCAATAATCTGATGTCTTCCAAATGGTCCTGTCAGTCTTAGTCCTTGTTTTGAAAAATTAAATAAATCTCTTACAAAAAAATATTGAAAAATAGTATCGATACATAAGAAAATAAGTATGACGACCCAAAATTTAGTAATATAATTTAAATTTTTTAAATTATTGATACATAAAAAAATAAATAAAGAAAAGAAAAAAAATCTAAATAAAGAAATGCTACTTGTCACAGCAAGTAACCAATCTTTTGCAAAAAAACCTCTGAAAATACTATAAAAAATAAAAAATAAAAAAAACAAAATCCATTTCTCTTCTTTAATGATATTTAAATATTTTTTTTTAAACAATTCATAAATTAGAATAAAAATAATTGAAATTAAAAAAATGTTTATTATTAATGGTCTTAAAACTAAAACTACAGGAAATAACAAAAATAACTTCTCATAAAAAGTAAGTTTAGTTAAGTTATTTAAATTTTTTAAAAACATTAGTATTTTTCAATTGAAATATATTTTTTAGAAATAATAACTAGTATTAATAAAAATTTTTTATTAATTTTCATGTAATCGTTATAAAATATATAAAAAATTTGAATACAAAAAACTTTTTAAAAAAAGAAAAGGTATGATAATCTTTAATATACTAGTATAAGTAACATTTATCGCGGGGTGGAGCAGTCTGGTAGCTCGTCAGGCTCATAACCTGAAGGTCCTTGGTTCAAATCCAAGCCCCGCAACCAATTTCTATTACTTCAAATTTAATTAAAAATTTTTATTATCTAATCTTTGGTCATCTCATTTTTCTGTCAATTAATCAGTTATTTCCAAGCTAGACTTTAAATCAATTTCAAAATCACATCCAATTTTTGCTCGTACCAAATCATTATTACTTGATCGACCTCTTGCCCTTTTGTCTTATCTAATTGATAATTCTTTTCAGAATTATAATTACAAGTTTCTGAAATAATTCTTACTATTTATTAATATAGATTAGTTCTTCTGTGCCTATATTTAATACTACACAAAACCTACTGCAAAAAATTTGATATTTTTACAATAAAATTATGTTATAAAATTTATTAAAAAATGTTTTTAAAA
>CAIQAD010000034.1 GCA_903869725.1 uncultured Alphaproteobacteria bacterium
GGCTAATAGCAACTAAAGAAATTAAAGAACTGAAAAAAAAATATTTAAGATTTATATAATCAAATATTTTAATTAAAGGATTTTTAATAAATTCTTTTAATAAAATTTCACGATGAACTTTAAAAGCAATTGTACTAACTATTAAACCCATTATAAAAAAAATTATTACGTAAGTAACTGGAGTTGCAAGATTTTTATTAATCAAAAAATATAAAAAATTAAAAATAATAGTTAACAATAAAACAGTAAAAAAACCTTCTTTAATATTTTTAGTAAAATTTTTGAAAGTGTAAGAAAAAGATTTAGATAAAACTTCTTCAATTTTTAATAATGTTTTCATATGTTTTGGCGGAGAGGGAGGGATTCGAACCCTCGATACGACTTTTCAATCGTATAACGGTTTAGCAAACCGCCGCCTTCAGCCTCTCGGCCACCTCTCCACTTGCTTTATTGTCTAGTATTTATGCAATAAATAATCAAATACAACATAAACTAGAGTAAAAATAATTCAAAATCCTCTAGTATTCTTCTAGTTTAAAGAGGTTTAGCAAAATTTTATTTGAAGTATTTCAATGCTTAATAGCTCAGATTTTAGATCTAATATATAGCTTTTTGTTCAGCAAATTCTCTCATTGTTCTGACTCTTTAAGAGTTGTATCTTTCAATCGACGGCGGCTCGTCAGCTTCGCTAAATCGCCATTTTTTTCTAAGGTTCAATGGATTCTAAACCATTATGAAATAACCACGGAGCACGAAAACTCGATCCTCCTTTTAAAAAATATAGTACCTAAAAGAACCCCTTTAGCTCAAGATTTTATTACAATCATTTAGTTGCAAAGATATCTATTTTAATTAAGTAAAAATTTTTTACAAAATAAACGCTAAATTAATTTAAAACGTTTTAATTTAATTTACATACAGAATTTAGCCATAAAGAATCTATTTCGCTTAATTTATGACTATCGAAATTATTTAGATGCTCCCAATATCTACCTGAAGGAACTGTATATGCTAACTGTTCTTCTAGATTCAAAGCTCTTTTAACAGATTTAAAATTTAATTTTGCATGATCTACGTACATTGAATTTTTTTGATCTAACATTTCTAAAATCTGTTTCATCGTAGTACGTGGAAATAATAATCGTGATTTTGGTAGATTTGATAAATTGACTATTGTGCAATTATTAAGTTGAGCGAACGCCATTAAACGAACAGACTTTGCCTCTAAAGATTGTAATGTAATATCTGAACGTAAAGGGTCTGCTTTACCGTTTCCATAAAAATGACTCTGATCCCCATCTTTATCTGCGTAAATCATATCACAACCTAAGTAAGCTATAACATCAGGTTTCAAGGCACCTAAAGCCCAATATCCAGCTGTAAACGCCATTGTGCCTCCACCATAAACAATTCCTCCAAAAAAATTTTGTTCTGGAATAAATTCATGAGCTGTAATTAATTTTTTATTATTAATTATTGAAGCCGGGGGTAAGCGTTCACTCGAAAAATCTTCAGGGAAAATAAGATAATTCCAATCTTTTGTTAATTGCCAAGCATTATTAATAACAACTCGACTTGAGAAAATAGACAGGTCATGCTCTTTAACCATTAATGCATCAGGCGCACTACCTATTATTAGCGTAATATTTAATTTAGAATTCATATTACTTAATTATTAAATAATTTATTTTGGAGTATCTATAACTAAAACTTCTGAATCTGCTTGCGATTTTATGAGAATTTTTTTTTCGTTAAAAACTTCAGCCCCATCCCCTTTTTCAAGAACTTTTTCGTCTATAGAAATTTTTCCAAAAGAACAAAGTACATAAGCCTGATTAATTATTTTATAAGAAATCTCTGAATTTTTAGCTGTTTTTCCTCCGTAAATATAGGCATCTTGATAAATACCTATCGAGCCATCGACATAGTTTTTACCAAAACCAGAAACTAAACAATTTAAATGGGTAGTTACTTTCTGTTTTGGAAATTCTTTTGCTTCCCATCTTGGTTTAACTGCAATTTTATTTGGCATAATCCAAATTTGATAAATATTAGTTTTTTCATTTTCTAAATTATATTCAGAATGAATAACTCCAGATCCAGCGCTCATTACTTGGATGTCACCTGCTTTTGTTCTGCCCTTATTATTTTGATTATCTGTGTGGGTAATTGCACCTTCTCTTACATAAGTAATAATTTCCATATCCTTATGTTGATGAGGATCAAAACCAGTTTTTGACTGAATAATGTCATCATTAATAACTCTAATTGTTCCAAAGCCCATACGTTTTGGATCATAATAAGATGCAAAACTAAAATGATGTTTGGCTTTTAACCAGCCATGATCAGCTCCGCCTAAATCTTTGTACTTTATAACTGAAATCATTAAAGCGAGTTAATCTTATCTTTTGCTTTTTCTAAATTTTCAGGAGACCTATTTAAAGCTTCTGCTCCTATAACTTCAATTTCTTTAACTCCTAAAAAAGTTAAAGCTTGTTTTAACCAAGGGGTGCAAAAATCAATTGAAGAATTTACTACTACACCTCCTGAAGTAATTACTAGATATGCTTTTTTAATATTTGCAACAGTTCCTACCGGGCCTTTATCAGTGTAATTAAAAGTTTGCCCATTTCTTGCAACTAAATCAAACCAGGCTTTTAGTGATGCTGGTGGACCGAAGTTATAAATAGGTGCAGACACAACTAAAGTGTCGCAGTCTTTAAATTCTTTGATTAGCTGGTCAGATATTTTAAATAATTTATGATCAGATTCTGTTCTTTCATTTTCTGGTATTATAAATCCAGCACCTTTAATTCCTGAAACAAAAGGAAGTCCAATTGAAACATCTCTATAATTTGATGTATCGCCTAATTTTTTAAGTTTATTAACCAATAATCTAGCTAGTAGTTTTGAGGTCGACTCTTCTTTTCTAGCGCTTGAATCAATATGGTAAATTCTCATTTAACTTTCGCTTCTACTATATTTTTTTCTTTCATGCTCTAATAAATATCGCTTTCTTATACGAATAGATTTTGGCGTAACTTCGACGAGTTCATCATCATTAATAAATTGAAGTGAATATTCAAGCGTTGTCTTAATTGGAGGCACAATAACTAAAGCTTCGTCAGCCAAAACTGAACGCACATTAGATACTTTTTTACCAATTAAAGGGTTTACAACTAAATCGTTTGAGCGGTTATGAATTCCAATAACTTGTCCACCGTAGACTTCATCTCCATGGGATATAAAAAATTTACCTCTGTCTTGCAGGTGGAAAATTGCATATTGAACTGCTTTTCCCTGATCTTTAGAAATTAAAACACCGTTTTTTCTACCTCCTAAAGACTGATTAATCTTAGGTCCATAATGATCAAATGAGTGATACATTAAGCCTGTTCCAGATGTAGTAGACAAAAAATCCGATCTAAAACCAATTAATCCACGTGTTGGTATGATATAATCTATTCTTACTCGACCTCTACCATCGGAAACCATATTTTTAAGATCACCTTTTCTCTCGCCTAAGCGCTCCATAATTTTTCCCTGATGCTCTTCTTCGATATCAACGGTCAATGACTCAAACGGTTCCTGTTCTTGTCCATCAACAACTTTCATAATCACTTCTGGTCTTGAGATTGCAAGCTCGTAACCTTCTCTACGCATATTCTCAATTAAAATTGATAAGTGCAATTCTCCTCTACCTGACACTCTGTATTTATCTGGATTGTCTGTTTCAGAAACTCTTAGAGCAACATTATGAATAAGTTCTTTGTCTAATCTGTCTTTAATATTTCTTGTTGTTACATACTTACCTTCTTTACCTGCAAAAGGTGAACTATTAACTTGAAATGTCATGCTAATAGTAGGTTCATCAACAATAAGTGATGGTAGAGCCTTAACATCTAGTGGGCTGCAAATTGTATCTGAAATTTTAATTCCATCAATTCCAGAAAACATTATAATTTCTCCAGCTGAAGCCTCTTGTTTTTCATAACGTTGTAGACCTAAAAAACCTAAAATTTGTAAAATTTTTCCAGTTTTTGTTTTACCGTCGTTATTAATTACAGTTACGTTGTCATTCACTTTGATAGTTCCTCTTAATATTCTTCCAACTCCTATAACTCCTACATAACTTGAATAATCCAATGCACTCACCTGTAATTGAAAAGAACCATTTAGATCAACTTTTGGATGAGGAACGTTGTCTACAATGCATTGAAATAATACATTCATATTGCTTTCGTTTTTTATAGGCTCTTTATTTGCCCACCCTTGTATTGCTGATGTATAAATAATTGGAAAATCTAATTGTTCTGAAGTTGCCCCAAGTTTATCAAATAAATCAAAAGTTTGATCTAACGCCCAATCAGGTCTTGCACCATCTCTATCAACTTTATTAATAACAACAATCGGACGAAGTCCTAATTTTAAAGCTTTGGAGGTAACGAATCTCGTTTGTGGCATTGGACCGTCGACAGCATCAATAAGTAATAAAACTGAATCGACCATAGATAGTCCTCGTTCAACCTCCCCTCCAAAATCAGCATGTCCAGGAGTGTCAATAATATTTATTTGATAATCTCTCCAAGTAAGCGAAGTATTTTTAGCAAGAATTGTTATTCCTCTTTCTTTTTCAATCTCATTAGAGTCCATTACTCGCTCTTGAGAAAGTTCGGATGATTTTAATGTTCCTGAATCTTTAAGAAGCTTATCTAGTAAAGTTGTTTTGCCGTGGTCGACGTGTGCAATAATTGCAATATTGCGAATTTTTTTAATATCTATCGGCATGAAGTGTGACTATCTAAACTACAATTCTATTTATTCAACTAAAAAGTGTTGAATTTACTAATCTAATATCAGAAAATCTCTCTTATTTACTTGTTTTCTTTCGCTCTCGAATTTTTTTCTATGTTTTATACTTTTATTTTTAACTCTCTTTCTCCACAACTTAAATTAGCTTAGTTTAAGTTGGCTTCTCATGATTTTAATTGCTTCGGATTCATTTTTTCAACTCTGCTCTTTGATGTCTTCAAAAGGAATATGATCTGCCCATGCGACACAAATAATCTATGAGATTGATGATTTATCAGCAGACTACAGATTTGCCTTTAAAGTTATAGGGCGATTACCCTTTTTCATTTAATTTAGAAGATTTAATATAGTTTAACATAGTATTTGAATCGCTTACATCAAACTTTCCATCTTCCTCTACAAAAATTTTTTCGATATTTCTATTTTTAATGTACATCGAATATCTTTTTGATCTCATCCCCATTCCTGCAGCTGATCTATCTACGATCATATTCATTGCTTTAGTAAAATTCAAATTACCATCTGGTAACATTTTAACATGTTTAAGATTTAAATTTTTACTCCAGGCTTTGAGTACAAATGCATCATTCACACTTAAACAATACACTTCATCAACTCCTAATTTTTTTAATTCTTCATAATTTAATTCGTATCCTGGCAAGTGATAATCGTTACACGTTGGAGTAAATGCTCCTGGTAATGCAAATAAAACGATATTTTTGTTTTTAAAAATTTCATCAGATGAAACTTTAATGAAATCTTTTTCAGGTCTAGTAATAAAATCAATATTAGGAATTTGTTTGATCATGCTGATAAATTATTAAAATTAATTTTGTATTTAGATTGTTTTTTTTGAGAAGCTCTCATTCTAAATCTCTCTTTTTGTATTGCTGTTAATTTATCGTAACAATTAGGACAGCTTACATCTTTTTCATATTTTGGTGAATTGATATCTTTTTTCTTTAAAGGAGTCCTGCATCCAGCACACATTATATAATTACCTTTTTTTGATTTGTGCACTACGGTTACTCGTTCGTCGAACACAAAACATTCACCATTCCATAAAGAATTTTCTTCCTTAACAATGTTAAGATAATTTAATATTCCGCCTTTAAGTTGATAAATATTATTAAATCCTCGTTTATAGAGATAGCTTGCTGCTTTTTCGCACCGTATTCCACCTGTACAAAACATAGCGATTTTTTGATCTTTATTGTCTGAAAGTTTTTCAAAATACTGAGGAAACTTTCTAAAATCTGTAACTTTTGGATTAATTGCTTTTTCAAAAGTGCCTAAATCACTTTCAAAAGATTTTCTAACATCGATGACAGTGACATCATTAGATTGTATCAATTTATTCCAATCTTTTGGTTCAACACGATTTTGAAAAGTATATTTATCATCACTAAAAAGTTCATTTAAAGGAACAACTTCGTTTTTGATTTTAACTTTAGATCTTTTAAAAGGAATTAAATCAACATCCGATAAATTCATTGAGTCAAATTCTTTAATTGAAAATGTTGTTTTTAAATACTTTATAAAAGTAAGTATATCTTTTTCTTTACCAGAGATGCTTCCATTAATACCTTCTTTAGAAAAAATTATTGTACCTTTGAGAAGATGCTCTACTAAAAATTTTCTAAATAATTGTTTAAAATCTAAAGGCTGTTTGATTTTTACAAATTTATAAAAACTTATAAGTTTAAGCATATTAAATTTTTCTACAAATTGTCATACCGTCCGCAATAGGCAAAATCATTTTTTCAATTGAGCGATTATCTTTAATAAAATTATTAAAATTTTTCATTTCAACTGTTTTTTCATCATTTGAATTATTATCGCTTACTTTGCCTTTCCATAAAGTATTATCTACAATGATAATTGCATCTTTTTCAGTAAGTTCTAGAGATTTTAAAAAATAATTTTTATAGTTTTTTTTGTCAGCATCTATAAAAATAAGATCAAATACTCTATCAAGATTAATTAGCTCTTCCATAGTTTCTAATGCTGGACCTAAAATAAAATCAATTTTTTTACCAACATTCAATTTATTCCAATACATTTTAGCTATATCCGTATTTTTATTGTCGATATCTAATGTAACAATGGTACCGTTTTCTGGTAACGCTAAAGCCATAGATAAGGCGCTATAACCAGTAAATGTTCCAATTTCTAAACAGTTTTGAATGTTAGAACTTTTAATAATAAATTGAAGCAAACACGCTTGATCGGGACTAATTTGCATTGAAGCGGCATTACCTAAATTTTTTAATGTATACTCTCTTAACTCTCTTTGAATCGGGTGTTCGGTTACTCCAAATTTGAGTAAATACTCTTGCAGATTTTTATTATTTTCAATTAACTTGAACACTTATGATAATTTTTTCTTTAATAATTCATTAACTAAAGCAGGATTAGCTTTGCCTTTAGATTCTTTAATTACGCTGCCAACAAAAAAACCGAATAATTTATCTTTGCCAGATTTATATTCTGAAACTTTATCCTGATTATTTTGTAAAACTTTATCAATTATTTTTTCAAGTTCTCCAATATTGCTTTCTTGAACCATACCTTTTTCCTCAACTAATACTTTGGGGTCACGACTATCTTTAAGCATAATCTCAAATAAATCCTTAGCAATGCGCCCAGATATAGTATTATTCATAATTAATAAAATAAGTTTAGTTAAATTCTCTGCAGACACTGGGGAGTCTTTAATAGACAAGCTGTGTTTATTAAGAACAGCAAATAACTCTCCACTAACCCAAGTAATTGCTAATTTAACATCAGAATTTTTTGCAACTTTTTCAAAATAATCAGATGTCTCTTTATCAGCAGTTAAAACTCCAGCGTCATAACTTGAAATTTTATATTCATTTACAAATCTTTTTTTTTTATCATCAGGTAATTCTGGAAGTTTTTTTCTAATTTCTTCAACAAAATTAGATTCTAACCTAAGAGCTGGAAGATCTGGCTCAGGAAAATATCTATAGTCATGCGCATCTTCTTTGCTTCTCATTTGTCTAGTTTCATTTTTTTTTGTATCAAACAATCTTGTTTCTTGATCTATAAATTTTCCTTCTTCTAACAAATCCACTTGTCTTTTTGCTTCATATTGAATTGCCTGTTGGATAAATTTTATTGAATTAACATTTTTAATTTCACATCGTGTGCCAAATTCTAAAGCACCAACTTTTCTTACTGAAACATTAACATCTGCTCTTAAAGAACCTTCTTCCATATTGCCATCACATGTGCCTAAATAACGCATAATAGATCTTAGTTTTTTAATATATTCCGCAACCTCTTCTGGCGATCTTAAGTCTGGTTTACTGACAATTTCCATTAGCGCAATACCTGATCTATTCAAGTCTATAAATGTTTTTGTTGGACTTTGATCGTGTATACTTTTTCCAGCATCCTGTTCTAAATGCAGCCGTTCAATTCCAATTTTTTTTGCGCCGTAAGGCATATCTAAAAAAACTTCGCCTTCACCAACTATAGGATATTTATATTGAGAAATTTGATAACCTTGGGGTAGATCAGCGTAAAAATAGTTTTTACGATCAAATACTGAATTTAAATTAATCTTTGCTTTTAGACCGAGACCAGTGCGTATAGCTTGCTCTACACAAAATTTGTTAATTACTGGCAACATACCAGGCATTGCCGCATCAATTAAACTTACTTGTGAATTAGGATCAGCTCCAAATTTTGTTGAAGAATTAGAAAAAAGTTTAGCATTGGAACTAACTTGCGCATGAACTTCAAGACCAATTATAACTTCCCACTTACTTTTCTTACCATTAATATAATAATTAAATTCTTTGTTACTCATTTACATCCACCAATCTTTAACTTGTGATTTAAAATTAACTTCTTTTTCAATTGAATATGCGGTGTTTAATAAAGTTTGTTCATCGAAAGATTTTCCGATTAATTGTAAAGACAGTGGTAGACCATCTTTATTAAATTTAATTGGGAAAGAAATGGCAGGAAGACCTGCAAGATTTGCTGTAACAGTAAAAATATCATTTAGATACATTGCAATAGGATCGTCTGACTTTTCGCCAAATTTGAATGCAGCTGTGGGGGTTGTTGGTGTTAAAATAACATCAACATCTTTAAAACTTTCATCAAAATCTGTCTTGATTAAATTTCTAACTTTTTGAGCTTTCAAATAATAAGCATCATAATAACCTGATGACAAAACATAAGTACCAATCATAATTCTACGTTTAACTTCATTACCAAAACCTTTTGATCTTGTGTTCTCATACATTTCAGTAAGATCTTTACCTTCAGCTCTAAAACCATATCGCACGCCATCGTATCTTGCTAAATTAGAGGAGGCTTCTGCCGGTGCGATAATATAATACGTTGGTAAAGCGTATTTTGTATGAGCGAGAGAAATATCTTTAATAATTGCGCCTTGTTCTTTTAAAATTTTAATTCCTTCTTGCCACAAGCTATTTACTTCTTCTGGCATATTTTCAACTCTGTACTCTTTCGGAATACCTACTTTCAATCCTTTAACATTATTTTTTAATGAATTTAAAAATGAAGTTTTTGGTTTGTTTGCAGAAGTTGAATCTTTTTCGTCATATCCTGAAATAACATCTAATATCAATGCTGCATCTTTAACATCTTTCGTCATTGGACCCGCTTGATCTAGAGAGGATGCAAAAGCTACTATTCCCCACCTTGAACATCTTCCATAAGTAGGCTTTAAACCTACAATGCCTGTAAATGCAGCAGGTTGGCGAATACTACCGCCTGTATCAGTGCCTACTGTTGCGGATGTTAAATTTGCAGCAACAGCAGCCGCGCAACCTCCTGAAGAACCACCCGGAACTAAATTGTCATTATTTAGTCTGTACGGATTTAAAACGTTTCCAAAAAAACTTGTCTCATTGGAAGATCCCATTGCAAATTCATCGCAATTTAACTTACCAAGCAAAATTGCATCTTCGTTCCATAACTTTTGCGTAACCGTAGACTCATAGGTTGGAATAAAATTTTCTAACATTTTGCTAGATGCTGTTGTTTTAACATCCCTAGTACAAAATAAATCTTTTACAGCAATTGGTGCTCCTACTAAAATTTTACTAAAATCTTTTTTCTCATCAATAGACTTAGCTTTTTTAATTGCAGTGTCTAAATCTTTAGAATTAAAACAATTTAGTTTGTCTGATTTTTCAATTCTTTTAATGTAAGAATTTAATAAATCTAAAGCCGCACATTTTTTCTCTTTAATATGCTGAACACTTTCAACTAAAGTTAATTTACAAAGATCAGTCATTTTTACTCAATAACTTTTGGAACAACATAATAATCCTCGTTTTTCTCTGGAGAGTTTTTTAGGATATCTTCTTTTTCATTAATTATTTTAATTTCATCTTTGTTCATTGTTAGAACCTCATTGGAAACTGAAGAAATTGGAGTAATTTTATCTGTATTAAGATGATTTAACTGCTCTACAAATTTTAAAATAGAATTTAAGTCTTTTTCCAATCTATTTGTTTCTTGGTTAGAAACTGAGATTCTGGCTAACTTAGATATTTTTTTAATGGTTTCTTTATTAATTGACATTAGACTTAATGGTAAATGTAGATAAATTAACATTTTAATGGAAACTTACAACCTATTAGAGAACGATAAATTTGCAGAAATTATAAATAAACAATCAAGATTAATTGGAATTGATCATGGAAAAAAAAATATTGGTATTTCTATATCAGATGAAAATCATTCTATCGCGACCCCTCTAACAACCGTTACTTTTTCTCAACTTAAAAATTTTTTAATAGATATTAAAAAAATTATTTCAGAAAATAATGTTGAAGGTATTGTTGTTGGCAATCCAATCAATATGAATGGTACTCTTGGACCTAGATCTCAGTCTGCAAAAGATTTTTGTATAAGTTTAACTAAGCATTTAAAATTACCTGTAACATTGTGGGACGAAAGACTTTCAAGTCATGGCGCGTATAATGGAATGGAATATCTAAATATTAATATATCCAAGAAACAAAAAAAATTGGATGAAAACGCTGCTGCATTTATTTTGCAAGGGTTTCTCGATTATTACAAAAATCAAATAAAATAAGTATTTTTAATTTAATACTTGCAAGCTTGACTGTTTGCACGTATAGAGTTGATTTTAATGGCTATACAAAATAAAGCTGTTAAATTCAGGCACAAGCACCTACTAGGTATTCAATCACTTTCCATTCCAGAAGTTAATTACATTCTTGATGAGTCATTGACTTTTGTTGACTTTAATAAAAAAGAGCAGAAAAAATTAGATATTCTTAAAGGCAAAACTCAAATTAACCTATTCTTTGAGTCTTCAACGCGTACTTTAAGTTCATTTGAACTTGCAGGAAAGCGTCTTGGAGCAGATGTCATGAATATGAATGTTTCAAACTCTTCTATTAAGAAGGGAGAAACTTTAATTGATACCGCTATGACATTAAATGCAATGCATCCAGATGTCTTAGTTGTTAGACACCAAGATTCTGGAGCTGCTAACCTATTGGCACAAAAAGTTAACTGCTCAGTAATTAATGCTGGCGATGGCTGGAGAGAACATCCAACTCAAGCATTGCTTGATGCCCTTACAATTAAAATAAAAAAAGGAAAAATCGAAGGATTAAGAATTTCTATTTGTGGCGACATAATGCACTCTAGAGTTGCACGATCAAACATATATTTACTTAACATGTTAGGAGCTGAAGTTAGAGTAATTGCCCCTCCAACGTTAATGCCCAAGAATATTGAAAGTTTAGGAGTTAAATCTTTTACAGATATGGATAAAGGACTTGAAGGATCAGATATTGTCATGATGCTTCGATTACAAACTGAACGTATGCAAGGATCTTATGTTCCGTCTACTAGAGAATATTATGAATTTTACGGCTTAGATTATAAAAAAATTACAAAAGCTCATCCTAACGCTTTAATAATGCATCCAGGTCCGATGAATAGAGGTGTTGAAATAGATACCACTTTAGCTGACGATATTAATCGTAGCATTATTAAAGAACAAGTTGAAATGGGTGTTGCTGTAAGAATGGCTTGTTTAAAAATTATCTGCGAAAATAAAAAATGAAAATAAAGTGTCTAATTAATACTAGAATTATAGATCCGGAAAATAACATTGATGAGATTGGAGGTATTCTAATCGACGAAAATGGAAAAATTAAAGCTATCGGTAAAAACGTCACAAAAGAGTCCGTTTCAAAAGAAACTGAAATTATAGATTGTACAAACAAGGTATCTATTCCAGGAATCATTGATATGAGAGTATTTGTTGGAGAGCCAGGATTTGAGTACAAAGAAAATTTTAGGACATTAAGTGAAGCAGCTTTAGCTGGTGGCGTAACTTCTGTAGTAACTATGCCTAATACTTCTCCAGTAATAGATAATGTCTCAATATTAGATTTTGCTAAACGTAGAGCTAGAGATAAGTCACTTATTAAAATTTATCCTTTAGCAACTTTAACCAAAAATCTAGAAGGAAAGGAAATGTCAGAATTTGGCTTATTAAATATTGTTGGAGCGATAGGTTTCACCGATGGAATTAAATGCGTTCAAAATAACAGAGTAATGGATAAAATATTTAATTACTCCAAAAATTTAAATTCTCTAATAATTCAATTTACTCAAGACAACGAATTATCAGATAATGGGTCAGTTAATGAAGGTGAAATATCAACAAGATTAGGTCTTAAGGGCATTCCAGATATTGCTGAAAAAATTATAATCGAAAGAGATTTAAGCTTATTAGAACTTTATAAAAATCGTTACCATATTTCTACTATATCTTCTAAATCATCTATCCCAGTTATTGAAAGTTACAAAAAAAAAGGACTAAAATTTTCAACTGGGGTATCAATTAATAATTTATCACTAAATCAAAATGACATTGGTGACTTTAAAACATTTTTAAAACTATCTCCTCCTCTTAGAACAGAAGAAGATAGACTTGCTTTAATTGATGCTTTAAAGAATGGTTTAATTGATGTTATTGTGTCTGATCATAAACCTGAGGATGAAGAATCTAAACGCCTCCCATTTCAGCAAGCAGCCACTGGAGCGTCAGGGATAGAAACTTTATTATCATTAGCATTAGAGCTTTATCATAATGGTTCATGCGAACTAAATACGATAGTTAAAGTGTTAACTTGTAATCCTGCCAAAATATTAAATATTAACGCTGGAAATTTATCTGTTGGAAGCAACGCTGATATTGCAATTATTGATCTCAATAAACCTTGGGTGGTTGAAAAAGAAAAATTAAAATCAAAATCTAAAAATACGGCCATTGAAAAAAGAAAAATGCAAGGTAAAGTTGTAAGAACATTTATTAACGGAATTTCAGTATTTAACAGTTAATGAACATAACTTTAGTAACTTTTTACTCTTATATATTAGGCTCAATACCTTTTGGTTTAATACTTACAAAACTTGCAGGACTAGGAGATATTCGAAATATTGGGTCTGGAAATATTGGAGCAACAAATGTTCTGAGAACAGGAAATAAATTTATAGCAATATTAACCTTACTGTTAGACGCTTCAAAAGGAGCAATTTCAGTATGGATAACTTCAAAATATTTTAATAATCTAGTTTATTACTCTTCGATAATTGTTTTTTTAGCTCATATTTTTCCTGTCTGGTTGAAATTTAAAGGAGGAAAAGGTGTCGCAACATTTGTTGGTAGTATTTTAGTTTTAAATATTTATTTGGCAGGAATATTTATTTTTTTTTGGATAAGCGTTCTTTTGCTATTTAGAATATCTGCCGTATCTGCTCTGATTGGATATTTAATAACATTAATTATTTCATTTATATTTTTTAATCAACCAACTTATTTAATAATGTTTTTCTACTTTATTGTTTCTATTTTTACACATAGAAACAATATTAAAAAACTGCTCAAAAAATAATTCTTAAGATAATTAAACACTTTTTGATCTTAAAATAAATCAAATTTGACAAAGGCTTCAAATTTTGACAGTTCTTATTTTTATAAAAAATTATGAATCTAGTTATCGTAGAAAGTCCTG
This sequence comes from uncultured Alphaproteobacteria bacterium, assembly GCA_903869725.1. Classification (GTDB taxonomy): domain Bacteria; phylum Pseudomonadota; class Alphaproteobacteria; order Pelagibacterales; family Pelagibacteraceae; genus Fontibacterium; species Fontibacterium scandinaviense. The sequence continues at coordinate 13,887 of CAIQAD010000034.1, forward strand.
CAAAAGCAAAAACTATTAATAAATATTTAGGTGATGATTACAAAGTTTTAGCAAGTTACGGCCACGTTCGTGATCTTCCATCTAAAAATGGTTCCGTTGATACCGCGCATGATTTTAAAATGCTTTGGGAAGTTGATCCAGGATCAAAAAAGCATTTAAAAGAAATAACTGATTATGCGATAGATGCTAAAAAAATTATTTTAGCTACTGACCCTGATCGTGAAGGAGAAGCAATAGCTTGGCATTTAAAAATGATTTTGGAAGAAAATAAAAAAATTAAAGACAAAAAATTTGAACGTGTAGTTTTTAATGAGATTACTAAAAAAGCTGTAGAAAATGGAATAAAAAATCCAAGAGATATAAATCCAGAATTAGTAAACGCTTATATGGCTAGAAGAGCGTTAGACTATTTAGTTGGTTTCAATATTTCTCCAATACTCTGGACAAAGTTACCAGGCTCTAAATCTGCTGGAAGAGTTCAGTCTGTTGCTTTGAGATTAATAGTTGAACGTGAACATGATATCGAATTATTTAAACCTCAAGAATATTGGACTTTAGGTTGTTTTTTTTCTACAAAAGGAAATAAAGAATTTTCAGCTAGATTATATTCATATAAAAGCAAAAAAATTGAGAAATTCACTTTTCAAAATGAAACTGAAATATTATCTGCGCTTTCTGAAATTAAAAAAGATACATTTACAATTTCTAACATAGAGAAGAAGCCGTACAGAAGAAATCCCTATGCTCCTTTTACTACTTCAACCATGCAGCAAGATGCTTCAAAAAAACTAGGATTTTCTGCATCAAGAACTATGCAAATCGCTCAAAGACTTTACCAAGGTATAGATATAGGTGGCGATACAGTTGGGCTAATAACTTACATGCGAACTGACGGAACAAACATTTCACTTGATGCTGTTAAAGAATGCAGATCTTACATTGAAGATAAAATTGGAAAAAAATATTTACCAACTGAAGCTAGAAATTATTCAGGCAAAAAAGCTAAAAATGCACAAGAAGCACACGAAGCTATAAGGCCAACCGATTTATCTAGAACACCTGAAACCATGAGATCAGTTTTAGACAAGGATCAAGCTAAGCTTTATGAACTTATTTGGAACAGAACATTAGCTTCTCAGATGGAAAGCGCCGAATATGAAAGATGCACATTAGAAATATTAGGATCGTCAAAATCAATTGTTTTTAGAGCAACTGGTTCAATTCAAGTATTTGATGGTTTTTTAAAATTATACCAAGATATAAAAGAAGAAGATCCAACAGATAACGACAAAGAACAAGAAGAAGATAATAAAATACTTCCGGATGTAAAATTAAATGAATTATTACAAAATTCTAAATTTAATACTGATCAACATTTTACTGAGCCACCTCCGAGATACTCTGAAGCAAGTTTAGTTAAAAAACTCGAAGAATTAGGAATTGGAAGACCTTCTACTTATGCTAGTATAATTTCAGTATTATCAACACGTAATTACGTAGAACTAATAAACAAACGTTTTTTACCGACTGATCGAGGTAAATTAATTACAGCCTTTTTAGACAAATTATTTACTAAATACGTTGATTACAATTTTACTGCTAATCTTGAAGATAGTTTAGATGAAATTACAACAGGAAAAACAGACTGGTTAAAAGTTTTAGAAAATTTTTGGAAAGAATTTAGCAGTAATATCAATGAAGTTAAAGATTTAAGAACAAGAGCAGTTTTAGATCTTCTCAATGAAAGTTTAGGAGATGTTATTTTCGATAAAAACCAGGATGGCACTATCACTAAAAAATGTAAAAATTGTGCAAATGGAGAATTAAGTTTAAAAAATGGAAGATTCGGAGCATTTATTGGATGCTCTAACTATCCGGAATGTAAATTTACAAGACCTCTTTCTAGAATTAAAACAGCTGAACAAGACTTCTTGGCTGAACCTAAACAATTTGGTGAAACAGAAAGTAATGAAAAAATCGTTCTCAAAAAAGGTCGTTTTGGTCCTTATCTGCAAGTTGGTAATGATGAAAAAAAATTGAGAAATGTTTCAATTCCAAAAGGGATATCATTGGATAGTTTAAATTTAGATAAATGCAGATTCTTGGTATCTTTACCTAAAATTTTAGGCCAATATCCTGATAATTCTCAAGATATTAGCTTAAATATAGGTAGATTTGGTCCGTATGTAAAATGTGATAGCAAATCTGCGTCACTTGAGAATCCAGAAGATATATTTTCTCTTGGATTAAATAGAGCAATAACTTTAATAGCAGAAGCAAAGCCTGGTAGAAGAACCTCTAATGAAATTAAAAACCTAGGTGAGCATCCAGAGGATAAAAAACCTGTAAAAATTATGAAAGGTCAATATGGACCTTACGTTAAATACAAGACCATTAACGCAACAATCCCCGATGACAAAGATCCCGAAAATATAAACATGGAAGAAGCATTGAACTTAATAGATGCAAGAATAGCTTATATGGATTCTAATGGTGGAAAAAAAAATAAGAAAAGATCAAAAAAGAACAAAGAAAAACAAAAATAATTCTATAAAATAAAATATTTATTAAATAAACTAAACTTTGATTTTAGACTTAACTTTATATTCAATTAAAATTTTGTCTAAAAGTTTTTCTTCTTGATTTGAAAGAGCGTTTTCAGATGCAAGATAATTACCTGTCAATTTTTTGATAAAGTGGTCAACATATTCTTCACCTTTAATTGTTTCTAGCTCATTATATAAATCATTGAGTTCTTTAGTTTTTGTTACATGTAAATTTTTATAGGTATTTTCGCGAGGATATAAAATTATATTTTTTTGTATACTTGCAATTTCATTGGCTAGAAATGATAATTTTTCTTCAATTTTTTTCAACTTGCTTGTGAATAATCCAAACATTTTATTGTAAAGTTTTAGTGGTTGTTTTTTTTGACTGCTTTTCTAATTTATTTATTTGAAAAATTAGAATATCATTTTTTACATCAACTAAAACGTGACCGCCATTAATTAATTTACCATGTATCAATTCATCAGCTAAAGGTTTTTTAATTTTATCATCTATAACGCGTATTAGTGGTCTTGCACCCATTTTATTATCAAATCCTAGTTTACAGATTAAATCATTAGCCTTGTCAGTTAAATTAATAACCACGTCTCTTTCGCCTAATTGGGTTTCTAACTCAATTACAAATTTTTGAACAATTTTTCTTACAACATTTTTATCTAAAATATTAAATTGAACGATAGCATCTAGACGATTTCTAAATTCTGGAGAAAAAATTCTGTTAATAGATTCTAAATTATTGTCATTGGTAAGTTTTTTATTAAAACCAATTTGATATTTTTGTAAATCTTCAGCTCCAGCATTAGTTGTCATAATTAAAATGACATTTCTAAAATCAATTTTTTTTCCATTTTGATCTGTTAACTTTCCGTAATCCATTATTTGAAGCAATATATTGTAAATGTCTGGATGAGCTTTTTCTATTTCATCAATTAGCAATACTGAATAAGGGTTTTTATCTATTTTTTCTGATAACAAACCTCCTTGATCAAAACCCACATATCCTGGGGGTGCTCCGATTAACTTAGAAACTGAATGTTTTTCCATGTATTCAGACATATCAAAGCGAATTAATTCAATGCCTAAAATTTTAGATAATTGTTTGGCAAGTTCTGTTTTTCCAACTCCTGTCTGACCCGAAAACATATAATTACCAATGGTTCTATTACTATCTCTTAAGCCAGAACGTGAAAGTTTTATACAAGAAACTAAATGATCAATTGCTGCATCTTGACCAAATATTACACGTTTAAGATTTTTGTCCAAATCTTTTAAATACATTCTATCGTGTAATGATATATTTTTTTCTGGAATTTTAGTAATTTTAGACACAATTCTTTCAATATCTTCTACGTCTAAAATTTTTTTTCTTTGCGCTTGAGGTTTCAGACTTTCAGATGAACCAAGTTCATCAATGATATCAATTGATTTATCCGGTAATTTTTTATTTCCAATATATTTATTAGATAAATCTACTGAAGCTTTAATTGCATCATCTGTGAATTTTACATTGTGAAATTTTTCGAATTTTTGTCTAATGCCGTACATAATTTTATAAGCTTCATCAATACTAGGTTCTAAAACATCAATTTTTTGAAATCTTCTTTGTAATGCTCTATCTTTTTCAAAAAAAAGACGATATTCGCTATATGTTGTAGATCCTATACATCTTACATTTCCACTTTGCAGAGCAGGTTTTAACATATTAGAAGCGTCCATAGAACTTCCTGAAGTCGATCCAGCTCCTACTAATGTATGGATTTCATCTATAAACAAAATATAATTTTTATTTTTTTCAATCTCTTTTGTAATTGCTTTAAGTCTTTCTTCAAAATCTCCTCTATATCTAGTTCCAGCTATTAAAGCCCCCATATCTAGTGAGAATATAACATGATGTCTTAGTACATCTGGGACTTCTTTATTAAAAATTTTCATTGCCAGACCTTCAACAATTGCTGTTTTACCAACGCCTGGATCACCTACCAAAAGAGGATTATTTTTATTTCGTCTACATAATATTTGCAACATTCTTTCAAGCTCAATACTTCTGCCAATAAGTCGATCAATTTTATTATCTTCTGCTTTCTTATTAAGATTAATACAATAGTTGTCTAACGGAGATATTGATATATTTTTATTATTAACTGATGCGGAACTATCAAACGTTCCACCATAATTAAAATTATCTACTTTAGTTATTCCATGAGAAATAAAATTAACAACATCATATCTAGTTACCTCTTGCTCTTGTAAAAAATATGTCGCATGACTTTCTCGTTCAGCAAATAGAGAAACTAATATATTTGCTCCTGTTACTTCATTTTTTCCAGATGACTGAACATGCACAATAGATCGCTGAATAACTCTTTGAAAACTAGCTGTGGGCTGTGGCTCAGTTTTACTGTCAGAAGTTACTATATTATCTAGTTCGTTGTCAATATAAAATTCTAAATTTTCATTTAACAAATCAACATCTACATTGCACGCCGTCATAACATTTTTTGCGTCCGTTTCGTCAGCTAAAGATAGTAATAGATGCTCTAAAGTTACATACTGATGTTTTTTCTCAGTTGCTAACTTGAAAGCTTGTGAAATAGCTTTTTCAAGTGATTTTGTGAAAGTAGCCATTTTAAATTTTTTTCATAATAGACTTCAAAGGATAACCATTTTGTTTTGCGAAACTAGTAACTTCTAATATTTTTGTTTCAGCAACCTCAAAAGGATAGATCCCACATATAGCTTGACCAGTGTTATGAATTTTTAACATAATACTATTTGCATTGATTGTATTCATATTAAAAAAAAGTTTTAAAATTTTAACAACAAAATCCATTGAAGTAAAATCATCATTTAACATTATAACATTATAAAAATCAGGATGTTGAATTTTATTTTGAGTAATATTTTTTTTTGCAATATTAACTTTAGGCATATAAAGGTCTGCCAATAGAATAATAAAAAATATTACTTTTTTGAAAAAATTTACTATCGTACAAATTTCTAAGATCGTATATTTTTACTTTTTTATTGTTTTTTTTAATTCTTGTAAAATCTAAACTTTTAAATTCATCCCATTCAGTGTGAATAATAATAAGATCGTTATTTTTAATTGCATCATATAAATCTGAAAAATATTTAACTTTTTCATTTTTATCAAAAAAATCTTTTTTGCCAGTAGGTTCGTAATATTTAACATTAGCCCCTTTTTTTGATAATTTTGAAATTAAATATAATGCAGCAGAATCTCTTATATCGTCAGTATTAGCTTTAAACGTAACTCCTAAAAAACAAACATTTTTATTTTTAATTTTATTTTTTAATATTCTACAAATATTTTTCTCGATATGTAAATTTCTATTATTATTAAATTTAATTACAGAATTAACAATTGATAGTTGGCTTTTAAATTTTTTAGAAGTATGAATTAAAGCTTTTGTATCTTTAGGAAAACAAGATCCTCCATAAGCAGGTCCAGCTCTTAAAAAACGGGATCCTACTCTTTTATCAAGACCCATTCCGATAGCAACATCTTCTACGTGCACATTAGCTTTTTCACATAAATCTGCAATTTCATTAATGAAACTTATTTTTGTTGCTAAAAAAGCATTTGACGCATATTTAATTAATTCAGCGGCTCTTCTAGTAGAAGCAAAAAAAATTGCTCCTTTATTAATGATCGGACGATATAAGGCGTTTAATGTTCTAATAACAATTTTGTCATCTGATCCAATAACAACTCTGTCGGGATATTTAAAATCTTTAATTGCATCACCCTCTCTTAAAAACTCAGGATTAGAAACAACTTTAAATAATTTATTCTTTTTTTTTCCATTTAAAATCTTATCTATTTGATCATTGGTGCCTAGCGGCACAGTAGATTTTGTAACTATAATTTTTGATTTTTTAATGTTTTTTTTTAAAGTTTTGGCCACATTGAAAACTTGAGACAAGTCTGCTGACGCACCGTCATTTGATGTAGGGGTTCCTACAGCTATAAAAATAATATCTGACTTATTTGCTGATTTTATGAGATCATTAGAAAAACTTAATCTTCCAACATCTACATTTTTTTTAACCATCTCTGACAGACCTGGTTCATAAATTGGAATATCACCAATATTCAATCGATTAATTTTATCTAGATTTTTATCAACACAAATTACATGATTGCCAATATCAGCAAAACAGACACCAGAAACTAAACCTACATAGCCTGTTCCTATAAAACAAAGTTTCATAAAATACGAAATTTATTAATAGATTTATTATATCCTTTAACTGTTCCGCAGTCCAAATAAGATCCTTTAAATATACAACCATAAAAAGAATTATTTTTATTTATTAATTTTTTTATAGCGTCAGTAATTTGCACTTCACTAGATTTACCTTTTTTAGTATTTTTAATTATTGGAAATATAGTTTTTGGTAAAATATATCTTCCTATAATTGCGAAATTAGAGGACGATATTTTTTTTTTTGGTTTTTCAACTAAATCACTTATATAAATTTTATTATTATTTATTTTTAAATACTTAATCATTCCATACCGAGAAACTTCTTTATTTGTGACTTTTTTGGAAGCAATAACTGAATTCTTATAACGATTATGAATTTGAATAATTTCTTTTGAACAATTATATTTTATTATAACATCATCAGGTAGAATTACTAAAAAAAAATTATTTTTAATAACTTTTTTACATTTAAATATCGCGTCCCCCAATCCTTTTGGTTCGTTCTGATAAACATACTTAATATATTTATTGTAATTTTCTAACTTTTTTAATTTAAACAAAGATAATTTATCTTCTTTATTGATTAAATATTTAGATAAATAATTATCTTTATTGAAATATTTCTTAATAATTTCTTTTTTTTTAGAAATAACTAAAATTATTTTTGAAATTCCAGCATCAATACATTCGTCCAAAATATGTTCAAGAATAGTTTTTTCACCTAAAGGAAGTAATTCTTTAGGTATAATCTTGCTAAAAGGCAGGAGTCTTGTGCCTAGACCTGCTAATGGTATTATCGCTTCTTTTATCATTAAATAATAGTTAATTTCTTAGATGAAAATAATTCAAACAGCAAATAAAATAACTAAAGAGTTATCAAGTAAAAAAAAAATTGGTTTTATCCCTACAATGGGTTGTTTACATGAAGGCCATATCTCATTAATTAAAAAAGCAAAACAAAAAAAATTAGTAACTGTAGTAAGTATATTCATTAATCCATTGCAGTTTAATAATAAAAAAGATTTAAAAAAATACCCAAAACAAATTACAAAAGATTTAAAAATTTGTAGAAAAAATAATGTAAATTACGTTTTTTTACCAAACAAAAAAGAGATATATCCAGAAAAGTTTATTATTTTAAATAATGAAATTCATGCTTTCAAAAAACATATGGAAGGAAAATTTAGACCTGGACATTTTGAAGGAGTTATTGAAGTTATAAAAAGACTATTAAAAATTATTAAACCAAATTATATTTTTCTCGGAAAAAAGGATTATCAACAATTAATATTAATAAAAAAATATCTATTATCGATAAAATCTAAAATTAAAGTCATTGCTTGTAGTACTATACGATCTGTTAATGGTGTGGCATTATCATCAAGAAATAAACTACTAGACAAATCATCATTTATAATTGCAGAAAAAATTTATAACTATCTTAAAAAAAGAAAAAAATTAATTATTAAAAGTAAAAATA
>CAIQAD010000035.1 GCA_903869725.1 uncultured Alphaproteobacteria bacterium
ATATTTATTTATATTAATAAAAATAAGACTTAATTTTTAATAATTCAATCAAAAATTGTAAACATAGCATTACGATTATATCTATTTTTTGGGTTTATTAAGTTAATCAACTCAAATAAGGCTTCGATATGGAAGCAAATGTCAAAATAGTAATACTAAGCATCATTCAGGGTATTTCTGATTTATTCCCAATCTCATCTAATGGCCATCTGATAATTGCAGAACATTTGCTTCATTTTAAAGAAAAATTAATCATGAATACGTTAATGCACTTAGGTGCCTTATCCGCAATTATGATTTACTTAAGGAAAGATATTTTTGGTCTTTTAAAGAATATTACAATGTCGTGCAAAATCATTATTGGAGCAATACCAGCTCTTATTGCAGGTTATATTGTGCATAAATTTAAATTATTGGATTATGAAAACGCATCAATTTTAACTGTTATTGGAGGAGCGGCAATCGTGTTTGCTATTATTTTATTTATTGCAGATAAAAAAACTGAAACAAAAAAACTTTATCAAGATTTAACTTTTACAGAAGCTTTCATGATTGGTCTGTGGCAAATCATGGGCTTAATACCTGGATCAAGCAGATCCGGATCAAGCTTATCTGGAGCTCGTTTTTTAGGTTACAATAGAGTTGATTCTGCAAAATTTTCTTTTTTTATTTCTATACCAACAGTAGCTGGCGCTGCTTTTATAGGAATATTAGATCTGCTAAAACATAACGATACTGAATTTAATTCAATTGCATTAATTGCTTTTGCAGTTTCATTTATAACTTCTTACTTGTGTATTAAATTCTTTTTCTATTTTATTGAAAAAACTAATTTAAATATATTTGTATATTACAGAATAATTTTAGGGATATTATTGCTTTACTATTCTCTATTTTAAACTCTCGCTTCGTTAAACATATAATTAGGTAGAATTGTCTTAACACTTCTTGGATGAATATTAAACTTTTCAAATGAAGGATAATTTCCAGTATTAACATTATCAGACTTCAAGATTTCGATTTGATCAATTGTAAGCAAAGGTTTTGGAAGTAACTGCATGATACGTGCTTGAAACTTTGCAATAGATTCTGGAAGTTCAATAATTAATCTTTTTTTATTAAGTTGGCGTAACAGAATTTCGATTAATTCTTTAAAACTATATACCTCTGGACCTCCTAATTCATAAATTCCATCATTAATATTGTTATCGAGTATTGCATTTATAATTGCATCAGTTACATCAGCAACATAACACGGTTGAAATTTAGTATGCGCTCCAAATAATGGAATAACTGGTAAAATATTAATTAATTTATTAAATAAATTAAAAAAGTTATCATCCATTCCAAATACAATGCTAGGTCTTAATATTATAGAATTTTTAAAATTTTCTAAAACAGCTGTTTCTCCATCTAATTTAGATTGAATGTAAAAAGATTTTGATTCTTTATTAACTCCTAATGCAGAAATATGAATAAATTTTTTTGTAACTTCTTTGTTTAGTTTGCCTGATAAAAATTTTGGAAATAAATGATGAATGTTATTAAATTTTTGATCTTTGGCTTCAAATAATATCCCGATACAATTTATCACATATTCAGAATCTTTTACGAGATGTTCTAAATTTTCTAAATCTGAAAAATTAAATTTAACAAGTTCTATCTGTCCTGGTTCACCCATGGGTTTTAGATATCCGTGCAAATATGGATTACGAGTTGGAACAATTATTTTAAAACCTTTTTTTGCAAGCTTGGAGATTAGATTTCTCCCCACAAATCCTGTTCCACCAAATACTGTTATTGCCTTTTTTTCTGCCATTGTTTAATCACAATATATAAAGATAATACCTTTTATTTAACAAACATATGAAAGTCAAAATTCACAAGAACGACCTCCCCAATAATTTAAATCTTGGAAAAATTGTCGCTATTGACACAGAGACAATGGGACTTGATTATAAACGAGATGGCTTATGTCTTGTGCAAATTTCATCTGGCAATGAAGAAGTTCATCTTATTCAAATTAATAGAAAAACTTATAATGCTGATAATTTAAAAAATATTTTAGAAGATGACTCTGTTAAAAAAATATTCCAATTTGCCCGTTTTGATCTTGGTGTTTTGAATTATTATCTTAAGGCAGACATCAATAATGTATACTGTACAAAAATTGCATCAAAAATTGGAAGAACCTACACAGACAAACATGGTCTTAAGGATCTGTGCAAGGAGCTTTTAAACGTAGAGCTATCAAAACAAATGCAAAGCTCTGATTGGGGTGCTGAAAATTTAACTGAACAACAAGTAAATTATGCAGCATCAGATGTTTTATATCTTCATAAAATAAAAGACGAATTAGATAAAATTTTAATTAGAGAAAACAGAATGGACCTTGCCGAACATTGTTTTAAATTTTTAAAACATCGTGTAACTTTAGATCTAGCAGGTTGGAATAATTTAGATATTTTTGCGCATTAATGAATCAGAATCAAAGAATAAAAACTGCAAACCAAGTTATTTTACAAGAAATAAGTGCATTACAAAAATTATCAAAATCTTTTAGTAAAAATTTCCTAAAAGCAGTAGAAACAATTCAAAAATGTAAAGGCAAAGTAATCTGTGTTGGTATGGGAAAATCTGGCCACATTATAAGAAAAATTTCTGCAACTTTAAGCTCTGTTGGAGTGCCTTCAATATACGTTCATCCATCTGAGGCGGCGCACGGTGATTTGGGAATCTGCAATCCAAAACAAGATTGTTTTTTAATTATGTCCTATTCTGGAAATACAGATGAGTTAAAAACAATCATAAATTATGGACATAAGTTCAAAATGCCAATTATTGGTGTAGCCTCGAAAGAAAACTCTACATTAATTCATGCAAGTACAATTAAAATTGTTTTACCTAAAGTTAAAGAAGCTGGATTAGATATGGTACCAACGAGTTCAACAACAATGTTGCTTGCCTGGGGAGATGCATTAGCAATTGTTCTTATGAAATTAAATAAATTCAGCAAAGAAAATTTTGCTATTTATCATCCATCAGGTTCTATCGGAAAACAATTAACTAGGGTTAAAGATATTATGGTGAAAAGAGTAGATATGATGCCATTTATCAATGAAAACGCGTCTGTTAAAGAAGTAGTAATCCAAATCACAAAGAAAAACTATGGATGCGTATTGGTCATAAACAAATCAAAAAAGGTAACAGGAATTATTACTGACGGAGATTTAAGAAGATCAATTAATAATAAAAATCTCTTAACAAAAAAAGCAAAAGATATTATGACGAAAAAACCTCAGATGATTTCGGATCAAACGTATGCTGTTGATGCGCTTGAAATAATGAATAATAAAAAAATTACTTCATTAATTATAAAATCAAAAAATAATCACTACGGATTAATTCATATTCACTCACTATTAAGTTTCGAAATTTAATGAAACTGAGTCATATCAGAAAAAAACAATTAATAATTATAGCTATAGGACTAATAGTTGCATTTATTTTTTATTTTGCAATACCTCAAATTCAAAAATTTAGATTGATGAAATATTCAAAAAATATTCAACCATCAACAACCTCTGGTAAAGAGGCAAATGTTTTTGAAAATATTAGTTTCATCGGTTATGACTCTTCTGGAAAGCAATATAATGTTAAAGCAAAAATTGCATCGATCGATAAAGACCATCAAGAGTTAGTGCATTTAACGGGAGTGGATAGTGATTATTCATTAAAAGACGGTACAGTATTAAAAATTACTAGTCTTTCTGGATTATTTAATAAAACAAGTAGCGATATTTTATATGAGCAAGAAGTTAAAATTTTTAAAGATGAGGGCAAGATAACTTCTGATCGCGCGCAATATCTTGTAAAAGAAAAAAAAATTTATATTAGCGGTCATGTCGTTGGAGATTATCAAGAAAATAATCTAAAAAAACAGGCAACAAATAATAAGAAGACCTCTAGCCATTTTTATGCTGATAAGATAACTATTGATACAGAGAGCAAAACTAGCGAAATAATAATGAACGACAACTCTAAGCAAGTTACAGGTGTATTAGAATATAATAAAATTGATGACAAAAAAAAACCATCAACTACTGTCAATCCTAGTAAATAATGAAAAATAAAATTAAAAAATTTGCAGTCATTTCAAATAAAGAAAACTCTGAGAATAAAGTTACTGAAGTTCTTTCAGAACAAAAAGTTAATGAAGAAATTCATAATGTAAATGTTCAATCTGAAGTAGAAAAAAAAGATAAAAATTCCTCTTTTTCGAAGCAAAATGATACTTTTGTTCTTTCAAACGAAAATCTTATTATCGACGAACCAAACAAGAATTTTAATATTCAAGAAAATGAAATTGATATTGGAAATAAAGAAGAAAACAAAGCTGAGGAAAAAAATGAATTAACAACTTATGCTGAAAAAATAGAACAAGAAGATACCGCGCAATCAAAAATTAAAAAAAATAACAATAAAAATGTTTTTAAATTAATATCTGATGACTATTATTATAATCGTACACCAGCTACTCTAGAAGCGGTTAATTTAACTAAAATCTTTAAAAAAAGAGTTGTTCTTAAAAATGCTCACATTATTGTAAAACCAAAAGAGATCGTTGCTTTACTAGGGCCAAACGGAGCAGGAAAAACTACGATGTTTTCTATTATTCTCGGTATTTTAAATCCTACAGAAGGAGAAGTTATTTTTAATAATAAAGTCATTAATGAACTTCCTATTCACTTAAGAGCAAGACAAGGTATTAGTTATTTACCACAATCTCGTTCTATTTTTAGAGGTCTAACAGTTGAAGAAAATATAAAAGCTGTTGCTGAGGTAGCTATAAAAGATAAAGATAAAGTAGATCAATTAGTAGAACATTTACTTAATGAATTTAAAATTACTCACTTACGATCAGCGTCTGCGTTAAGTTTGTCTGGTGGTGAAGCACGTAGAGTTGAGATTGCTCGATGTTTAACTACTAGTCCAAAAATATTATTACTCGATGAACCTTTTGCAGCATTAGATCCAATTGCAATTCTAGAACTTAAAAATATGCTAAAAGGTTTAACAGAAAAAGGAATTAGCATTTTTATTACTGATCACAACGTCAAAGAAACTTTAGATATAGTTGATAGAGCTTATATCATTAATAATGGAGAAATTATTGCTGAAGGTACGCCAAAACAAATTGTTGAAAACAAAACAGCGAGACAATTTTATCTTGGTTCTAACTTTAGAATTTAATTATTCTTGATCTTTTTCTAATGTGTCTTCGATTTCTTTTTGATCATCCAAAGAGATAACCATTTCCTCAGCTTGATCCTCTTTATCTGAAGAATCCACATCATCTACAAGTGTATCAGGATCTAAATCTTTTGAAGGTTTTGCTTTCTCAGCTGATTTGACCGATGCTAATTTTGCAAATTTATCTTCTATCGTTTGGATTTTCCCACAAGGACAAGTTATTGGATTTTTATTAAAATCGTAAAACTTTTTCCCACACTCACATATTCTTTTTGTGCCCCAGTTTTTCTTGTCCAAAATCTAACCTCTGAATATAGTTAAGTTTTTTATGATTAATTTTCGCTTGTATATAAATTTTAATAGATTTAAACAACCTTAATAAACTCTAACAAAATGCTTAATAATTTACCTCGATTTCAAGGTACAATCACGGTTCCTGGCGATAAATCAATTTCTCACCGAACACTAATTTTAGCCTCACAAGCGACAGGCATTGTAAAAATATCTAATCTTTTAGAATCTGAAGACGTTTTTCGTACCATGAATGCACTAAAAAAATTTGGTATTCGAATTTTTAAAAAAAATAAAGATTATGTTGTTTATGGAATGACTGTTGGTGGATTAGAAAATATTAAAGGAACTATTAATTGCGGCAACTCCGGAACTACTGCAAGACTTTTGATGGGATTATTAGCTTCATACCCATCTAAATTAAAATTTTTAGGAGATAAGTCTTTATCAAAAAGACCAATGAAAAGAGTAATTAATATTCTTCGGGAATTTGGTGCAACTTCAATTCCTAAAGAAAAAAATTATCTTCCATTTACTTTTTTAGGATCTGTAATGGGATTACCCAATCATTACAAATTACAAGTTCCAAGTGCACAATTAAAATCAGCTTTTCTTTTAGCAGCATTAAATACAAGCGGAATTTCAACCATTGAAGAAAGTTTTGAAACTAGAGATCATACAGAAATTATGCTGAAATATCTTGGCGCAAAGATTTCTATTAAAAAGAAAAAAAATAATAAAATTATAAAGATATTTGGTAAAATGCCTCTAGATGCAAAAAACTTAAAGGTACCAGGAGACATTAGTTCTGCCGCTTTTATGATCGTACTTGGATTAATTTCAAAAAATTCAGTAATCACTATTAAAAATACACTTCTTAATCCAACAAGAACTGGAATTCTGGATGTGCTAAAAAATATGAATGCAAAAATCAAAATTAAAAATAAAAAGATCATATGTGGTGAAATAGTTGGTGATATTGAAGTTAAAAGTTCTATTTTAAAAGCAACCTCTGTTCCAAAAACAATGTCACCAAGATTAATAGATGAATATCCAATTCTTTTTATCGCAGCCTCTTTTGCAAAGGGCATTTCTTATTTTGAAGGCATTGAAGAACTTAGAATTAAAGAATCGGACAGAATTCAATCTATGGAAGATGGTTTTAAATCATTGGGAATTAAATTGAATACAACTAAAAATTCTCTTCAAATAAAAGGTGAACAATCATTTAATTTAAATCATAAAATTAAAATCGATGCTAAAGGTGACCACAGAATAGCTATGAGTTTTTATATTTTATCTCAAGTACTCAATACTAAATTTCAAATTAAAGATTTTAATTACGTAAATACAAGTTTTCCAACTTTTACAAAAACTATTAACCGATTAAGAAATTGAGAGAAAAACTAAGAATTGCGATTGATGGCCCTGCAGCAAGCGGAAAAGGCACTTTGGCAAAACAAATTGCTAAAAAATATAAACTTTTACATTTAGATTCTGGAAAACTTTACCGTTATTTAGCTTTCCAAGTTTATAAAACAAAGCACAAAAAAATAAATTATCCTAAATTACAAATTTCATTAAAAAAAATAACATTAAAAAAACTTCACAACAAAATTCTTACTACAGAACCTATTACAAAAATTGCCTCTGTTATTTCAAAACAAAAAAAAATACGCAAAATGTTAAAAAAAATTCAACATCATTTAGCCTACAATCCTCCAAAACAATTCAAAGGTTCTGTGCTTGACGGCAGAGATATTGGAACAGTAATTTTACCTGATGCGCATGTAAAAATTTTTTTAACGGCAAGTTTAAATGTCAGGGCAATGCGTAGATACAAACAATATAAAAAGAGCGGTATTAAAACTACTTACAACAAAGTAAAAAACGATATTAAAATGAGAGACTATTTAGACACACACAGAAAAATAAGTAGCTTAAAACCAGCAAAAGATGCTGTATTGCTAGATAGTTCTTTTTATAATACAAAATCCGCCTTTGTTAAAATTGACAAAGTAATTAAGGAAAGAATTAAACATATTGATGCAACATATTAAAATTTATCAAGAAGCAGATACTTCTAACGAATTCGCAGCTTTACTCCAAAACGATTTAAAAAAAAGAGTTACAACAGAAAGTTCTTTGGTAAATGGTATCGTCTCTCGAATTGAAGAAAAAATTGTACTTATTGATGTAGGTCTTAAAAGCGAAGGTGTTATTCAAAAAAGCGAATTAACAAGTGATGAACTTGAAACTTTAAAAGTTGGACAAGAGTTAGAGGTTTTTATTGAAAGATTAGAATCTAAACATGGTGAAGTAATATTATCGAGAGAAAAAGCAAAACGAGTAAAGTCTTGGAATAAAATTCAAGAAGCTTTTGACAAACAAACAAAAGTTACCGGAACAATTAAAAGTAGTGTTAAAGGTGGTTTTGCATGTGAAATTTTTGGTATTCATGCCTTCGTACCATCGAGTCAACTTTCAGATTCGCCAATTAGAAATCCTCAAGAATTTATAAATAAGCCACTAGAGTTTCTTATTATTAAAATTGATCCTATAAGAATGAATGTTATTGCTTCAAGAAGAGTTCTACTGGAACAAAGTAAAAATCAAAGTAAAGATGAAGTTATTTCAAAATTCAAAGTTGGTGATATCGTTAAAGGAAAAATTAAAGCTATACAGAGCTATGGTGCGTTCGTTTCTGTTGAGTCTTTAGATTGTTTGTTACATACATCAGAAATCTCTCATCTTAGAGTATCTTCACCTGAAGAAATGTTTACTGTTGGTGAAGAAATTACCGCTCAAATTATTGAAATCGATAATGAACAAAAAAGAATGTCATTGTCAATTAAAGCAATGACGCCAGATCCTTACATAGGAATTGAAAACAAATACAAAGTTGGTGAGATTTATGAAGTGAAAATTTCAAAACTTACAGATTTTGGAGCATTTGCAGAGATTGACTCTGGTATTGCAGGTCTTATTCATACATCTGAAATTAAACATTTAAATAAGAATGTTAATCCAAGAACGGTATTTAAAGTAGGTGACGTAGTTAAAGTTAAATTAAAAGAATTAGATATTGAAAAGAAAAAAATAGTACTCTCTTATAAAGATACACAGCCAAATCCAATTGATGATTTTAAAAAACGCTATCCAATTAACACAATTTTAGATGCTAAAATTGTAAATAAAAAAGAATTTGGATTGTTTTTAAATACGGGTGACAGTGAGATTGATATTTTTGTACACTACAAACAACTTGATTATTCTGAGTCTTCTGATGCTTTAAACAACTTCAAAAAAGGTGATACAATTAAATGTAAAATCATTGATATTAAAGATGACAAAGTTAACGGATCTATTCGTGCGCTATTAGAAGATCCTTTCGATATATTTAAAGACAAGAGTAAGGGTGATGTTGTGACTGCAAAAGTTGCGGAAATTATGGATAATTACATTAGAGTAAATGTTGGTGAGAAAAGATTTAGCGTTATCATTAAAAAAGCTGAAATTGCATTAGAAAAACCGGATCAAAGAACTAATAGATTTGCCGTAGGTGATGCTATTGATGCCATGATTGTTGAACTGGATCCAAAAGAAAGAAAAGTTGCACTATCTGTTAAAAAATTAGAAGAAAAACAACAAAAGGAAACTATAGCTAAATACAAAAACGTAGATAGCGGACAACAATTGTCTGACATTTTAGGCCCAGCGCTTGACCAAACAAAAGAACCAAAAGAAAAAAAAGCAAAAAAGACTAAAAAAAAAGAAGAATCTGAATAATAATTAGTCCTATTCGTTACAACTAAAAAAAAGATTGTGACTTCAATTACTTACAAGTACAATCTACACAATGAAACGTTCAACTCTCATTGATGATTTAGCTATTAAATATAAATATTTAAATCACGCAGATGTTGAGAGAACAGTGGAACTGGTATTTAAACATTTAGGTAACGCTTTAGTACAAGGCCAGCGTATTGAAATAAGAAATGTAGGGACTTGGGCAGTTAAAACAAGACAGCCTCGAATTGCAAGAAACCCTAAAACAGGTGAAAAAGTACAAGTTGGAATTAAAAAGAGTGTTGCTTTTAGAATGGCAAAATATTTAAAAATTAGAATTAACAGTAATACACCGGAAGAAGAAGTGAATCAAAAAATTGAAAAAATGTATCAAGGAAAATGAGAAAAAAGAAAAATATAAGCGAACTAAGAAGAATTGAACGTAAGCTAGATAATTATAACCATATTATGGAATTAACACGTACTATTGTTCCATTATTAGTACTTATAATTCAATTAATTATTTTATTTAAAATGGTTAAATAATTTAATTAATGCAAAAGAAAAAAATTGCTCAAATTTTAGGATATCTTGGATTAATTCCTTTTTATTTATTAATTATATTATTTTTTTATACAGGATTTAATCAATCTGTTATTGAGCTTTATTTTTTTTATAATATTATAATTTTATCATTTCTGTGTGGCTCGCTATGGAGCAAAACATTAAACACCCAGGAAGCTAATCCTAGAACCTTTTTTTTGATTTTAAGTGTTACTATTCCAATAATTGCAATTGCTTTAGATTTTTACGAAAATCTGAATATTAAAATCATTTTTTATATTGTATTTTATTTTATGACTGGAATTATGGATAAACAAATCTTTACTGAAAAAAATAACGATTGGTATTTAATATTAAGGAAAAGATTAAATTTTTTTGTTATTTTGAGTCAGTTGATCTACTTAATTAGCATCAACGCCCACAGCTTCATTTAAGGAATTAAAACCATCCTTCTTTAGTAAAAACAATAATTCTTCCTTAATCGTTTTTGCAATAAAAGGACCTTTAAATACAAGCCCTGTATATAATTGTAATAAGGATGCTCCGTTTCTTATTTTTACATAAGCAGATTTTCCAGAGTTTATTCCTCCAACTCCAATAATTGGAACTTGTTTTTTTAAAATTTTATAAAATTTTTTTATTAAATCGTTGGAATGTTCAAATATTGGAGTGCCTGAAAGACCTCCAATTTCTAATTTATTTTTATTTTTTAAGTTTTCTCTAAAGTGAATTGAGGTATTTGTTAAAACAACTCCATCAATTCTATATTCAAGAATTAATTTAGCGACAGCATCAATATCAATATCTGTAATATCTGGAGAAATTTTAACAACAATTGGGGTTCTGCTATTTAAATTATTTTTAGTATTAATAATTTCCTCTAATAAATTTTTAAGATTACTTTGTTCGTGAAAATTTCTTAAGTTTTCAGTGTTTGGAGATGAAATATTAATACATATATAATCAGCTAAATCATGAAAATTTTTAAAACTATCTACATAATCATTAATTCTAGATCCGCTATCTTTATTTGGACCAATATTAATTCCTAAAATTCCTTCTTTTTTGTTTGATATAATTTTTTGTTTTACTTTTAATAATCCCTCACTTGGAAAACCTAAACGATTAATAATTGCTTCGTCTTCTAATAGTCTAAATACTCTTGGTTTTGAATTTCCTTGCTGAGGTTTAGGAGTGATTGTTCCAACTTCACAAAATCCGAATCCCAAAGCGAACATTTTGTTATAAATATCTGCGTTTTTATCAAAACCAGCGGCAAGACCAATTGGATTTGAAAAAGTTTTTCCAAAAACTTGAATACTTAATTTAGAGTCATCAAGTGTTCGTGCTTTGGGAGTATAAAAATTTTTTAAAAACTGAATTGCAAGAGTATGAGATAATTCAGGATCAAGTTTATTAATAAAACTATTAATAATTTGATAATTCATTCTTAATTTTTAATCATGAATAGACCTATTAATTAGATCAATTGTTTCTTTAATACCATAAAAACATATGAAAGATCCCATGCGAGGGCCTTGTTCTTCGCCAAATAACACTTCGTAAATCATTTTAAACCAATCACGCAACGTTTCTTTTGAATAATGCCTTTTACCAACACTATAAACCATTGTCTGTATATCTTCCGGTTTTAAATTATTTTCAATAGATGAAATTTCTTTAACTAAGTCTTGTAGAGCAAGTTTTTCTTTTTGATCTGGTTTTTTAAATTTTTTATTAATTTTAACAACATCGTTAAAATAATTAATTGCATTACGAACTAATTTTGAAAGAATTGGATGCTTATCTTTAGTTAAATTAGGATGAAAATTTTGAATAAATTTCCAAATAACATCCTCCTTATCTGTATTACTAACGCTAACTAAATTTAGTAACATGTTAAAAGAAACAGGAATCTCATCTTGTGGAGGATTGCCATCATGAATATGCCATACGGGATTTCCGAGTTTTTCTTTTTCAGCTTGTGTTTTAAACTTTTCTAGAAAACTTAAATATTCATCAACAGCTTTTGCAATAACGTTAAAATATAATTTTTTTGCCTGTGTTGGGTTCTGATACATGTAAAGAGATAAACTCTCTGGTGAAGCATACTTTAACCATTGTTCAATCGTTATACCGTTACCTTTTGATTTAGAAATCTTTTCCCCTTTTTCATCTAAAAATAATTCATAAGGAAAACCACTTGGCGGAATACTGCCTAAAATTTTACAAATTTTTTGAGATAATTCAGCACTTGGAGTTAAATCTTTTCCATACATTTCAAAATCAACCTCTAGAGCATGCCAACGCATTGCCCAGTCGACTTTCCATTGCAATTTGCAAGCGCCACCTGTAATTTTTGTTTCAATTTTCTTTTTATTATTTAAATAAACAATAGTTTTTTTTTCTAAATCTTGCTCAAGCACCTGCACTTCTAAAACACGACCAGTATCTGGGCAAATAGGAAGAAAAGGACTATACGTCTTTCTTCTTTCTGGACCAAGAGTTGGTAATACAACATCCATAATTTTATTATAATTTTTTAAAACTGATATAAGAGCTTCATCAAAAATACCTTTTGTATAGAGTTCTGTTGAACTCTTAAATTCATATTTAAAATTAAAATCATCTAAAAATTTTTTGAGCATGTTATTATTATGTTCACCAAAACTTTTAAATTTATTAAAGGGATCTGGAATTGCAGTTAAAGGTTTATGTAAATTTTCTTCCAAAATAGATTTATTTGGAATATTATCTGGAACTTTTCTAAGACCATCCAAATCATCAGAAAAAGCGAATAGTTTCACAGGAATATTTGATAATTTTTTGAAAGCATTTAGAACCATGCTAGTTCTGCACACTTCACCAAATGTTCCAATATGTGGAAGTCCACTTGGGCCGTATCCTGTCTCAAAAAGAGCGTAGCCTTTTTTTTCTAATATCTTTATTCTTTTTTTAAGAAGATTTCTTGCTTCAACAAATGGCCAGGCTTCTGATGTTTCAAAGAACTTTTTATCAATGTTCATTTACCTTTTAAACACCATTCAATAATGCCTTTTTGACAATGCAATCTATTTTCAGCTTGTTGCCAAACTACCGACTGTTTTCCATCTATAACTTCAGCGCTTACTTCTTCTCCTCTTTTTGCTGGAAGGTCATGCATGAAAATCGCATCTTTTTTCGCAAGTTTCAATAATTTGCTATTAACTTTAAAATCTTTAAAGGCTTTTCTTTTTTTCTTTAAATCTCCTTTATCACCCATCGAAATCCATTTATCAGTCATTATACAATCTGAATTTTCTGCGGCATCTTTAGGATCGTGAACAATTGTAATATTATTGTTAATCTTTTTTGACCAATTCAAAACTTTTTTTGAAGGTAAAAAATTTTTTGGACAAGCAATTGTCAATTTAAAATCAAATAAAGCTGATGCTTCCATTAAAGAGTTAGTCACATTATTGCCGTCGCCAATCCAAGCAATTTTTTTACCAACAATAGGTCCTTTTATCTCTTCAAAAGTCATAACATCGCTCAAAATTTGACATGGATGACTGTCGTTAGTTAAACCATTAATGATAGGTACTGTTAACAATTCTGAAAATTTAACTAAAGTACTGTGTTCAAATGTTCTAAGCATCACAATATCTGAAAAGGATGAAAATACTCTTGCTGTATCTTCAATAGTTTCTCCGCCTATTCCTAAATGTAAATTCTCAGAATTCATTACAATTGTCTCTCCACCAAGTTGTCTCATTGCTAAATCAAAGGAAAGTCTTGTTCTTGTTGAAGGTTTTTCAAAAACCATAAGCAAAAGCTTTCCTTCCAAAGGTTTATCTTTGTCTGGCAACACTTTGCCTTTTGAACTTCTATTTTTTTTTCTCGCTTTAGAGTTTTCAATAATCTGCCTTAACTCTTGCTTTGAAATTAAACTTAAATCTAAAAAATGTTTCATTTTTAAAACTCTTTACATGTTTTAGTAATAATTTTTATTGCTTGATCAATTTCTTTCTTAGTAACTGTCAACGGAGGCAATAATCTTATCACGTTATCAGACGCTTTAACTCCTAACATTTTATTTTTAAATAAATGATCTAAGAATTTAGCAGTATCTACTTTTAACTTAATTCCTCTTAAAAGACCAATTCCTCTTATTTCTTCGATAATGTCTGGATATTTATCTTTAATTTCATTTAAATGATTTTCAAAATATTTTCCAACTTTCTGGACATTTTCTAAAAATCCTTTTTTCAAAATAATATCAAGAACGGCATTCCCTATGCTCATTGCTAATGGGTTGCCTCCAAATGTACTACCATGAGTTCCTGGTTTCATTCCAACCGCAACTTTTTTATTTACTAAACATGCTCCCACAGGAAAACCACCGCCAATACCTTTTGCTATAGGAACAATGTCTGGCTCAACTCCCGCCCACTCAAATGCAAAAAATTTTCCAGTTCTTCCAACACCACATTGAACTTCATCGAGAATTAAAAGAATACCGTGCTGGTCACAAAGTTTTCTTAAACCTTTAAGACAATAATTAGGTATTACTCTTATACCTCCTTCTCCTTGTATGGTCTCAATCATGATTGCAGCTGTTTTTTTGGTAATCGCTTTTTTTAAGGCTTCATGATCTCCGAATGGAACCTGATCGAAACCTTCAACTTTTGGACCAAAACCTAAGGTATGTTCTTTATTATTTGCTGCAAATAATGATGCTAAAGTTCTACCGTGAAATGCGCCACTGAACGTGATAATTCTATTTCTTCCTGGCTTTCCTATTTCATAAAAATATTTTCTTGCAACTTTTATACTTGCCTCCGTTGCTTCAGCTCCTGAGTTTTGAAATATAACATAATCAGCAAAAGTATTTTCTGTTAATCTTTTAGCTAATCTTTCTTGTTCTGGAATTGTAAAAACATTAGATACATGCCAAAGTTTTTTTGATTGGGCTTGTATTGTCTTAACTAAATGTGGATGACAATGTCCTAAAGAATTTACAGCAATACCAGAGACAAAATCTAAAAATTTTTCACCCTTAGTTGAATAAACATAAGTTCCTTTGCCTCTAGCGAAAGCAATGTTTCTTCTTTTGTAAGTTCCAAGTATAGCGCTCATTAAAATTAACTCTTAATTCTATATCCTTTTTTGAATAGCATATAACATGTGAACCACAAAACCATATTCACAAATAGTAAATAAAAGAATCCGAAAAGTATAGGTCCGTCTGATTGACCTAAAAATCCATATCTAAATCCATCAATAGAATAAAAAAAAGGATTGAGATGACTAATATAAAAAAATACTGAATGTAAATTTTTAAGTGAGTAAAAAGTTCCAGATAAAAAAGATAAAGGAACAATAATAAAATTAGTTACTGTTGCCATATGGTCAAATTTTAAAGCCCATAAACCTGCCATAAATCCTAAGCACGCAAGCATTGATGAGCCTAGAGTTGCAAAAATTAGTATTATAAAAAAATTATGAATTGGAACTTGAGTAAAGGGTATAACTACCAATACTGAAAATGCACCAACCATTACTCCTCTTGTAATTCCACCTAATAACATTGCTGAAGTTACCTCCATCGGACTTAAAGGAGGAAATAAAATATCTACAATATTACCTTGAATTTTTGCTATCATTAATGAAGAGGATGTATTTGCAAAAGAATTTTGTAATACTTGCATGCAAATAAGGCCTGGCAAAATAAAAGTAGAATAAGGAAAACCAAGAACATCACTTCTATTTCCTGATAAAGCCAAAGTAAAAACCATTAAAAAAAGCGATAAGGTAATAACTGGAGCTAAAATAGTCTGTGCCCAAACATTGCAAAATCTTAAAACTTCTTTTTTATAAAGAGTGTAAAAGCCAAGCCAGTTAATTGAAATTATTTCTGGTATTCTAATTTTAAATTCTTTTATTGAGTTCATATTTTTGTATTTATTAAAATATACAGAAAAATGTGGATAAATTTACGTAAATTAAGTAAATTATTGATTTTTCTATACTTTTTAAATCTATATATAGTGTTTTTTTCTTTAGGTTAATCCATATATAGTGTTTAAAGCGATCTATATGGTTTGGACACCCGAAAAAACAGAACAATTAAAAAAACTTTGGAATGAAGGACATACTGCTAGCCAAATTGCAGCAACACTGGGTGAAGGCATTTCAAGAAATGCAGTGATCGGTAAATCTCACAGATTAGGTCTTGCTGGTAGAAGTCATTCAAAAAATATTTACATACAAAAATCTGAAAATAAATTTCATCATAAAAATAGTGTACCTCTTCGAAAAACTAGAAGACCTAGAGGACTTAGAGCAATTGTTATTGAGAAAGATTTTGAGCCTGAAAATCCAACTTCATTAGAAAATTTAAATGAAAAAACATGTCGTTGGCCTATAGGACATCCTGATGAGGCTACATTTTATTTTTGCGGAAGAAATCCTATGGAAGAGAGAGTTTACTGTAAACTTCACGTAATGCATGCTTACCAACCTAAAGGCTGGAAGAATGATGAAGAAGATAAAAATGTTAAAGGTCAAGAAGAGTTGCCAGAGTTTCTTGAGAAAAAAATTAAGTCTGCTTAATTAGAATAAACAATTTTAGATTTTAAGTTCATTTCATCTGCTAAAGATTTTAATCTTTTTTGAACTTGATTTGATATTACTTGTGAATATTTATTAGAAATTTTAAGAACTAAATTTTTATTTCCGTCTTTATAAATTTTAATTTTATCAAAAAAGATTGAAGAAATTACAGAAATAGAAGATGCGAGTCTTAATGCTGCTCCTATTTGCCTGCAAGCAAATATTTCTTCATTATTTAATAATTTAACAAATTCAAGATCTGGATAATATTTAGTTGAACAATATCTCCAGAAAGAAACTAAACCTAATTTAATTCGATCAATATGCGATAATTTAAGAATTGGACTATTAATAACTTCTTGAAAAACTAACTCAGCTCTTTGGTAAGCTCCAAGACCCCAATCAAAATTACTTAAAGAACATGCTGGTAGTAAAAGTCTAGTAGGAAAAGCGTTACTATCTTTTGGAAAAATATTTTTTAAAAAATTATATAACTTTAAATAATTTTCAGCAAAATCCCCTTTTTTTAAAGCAATAAAGTGTACAAATCTATTAAGAGAATTATTTTGTAATATTGACAAATACTTTTTATTGATAAGAGACCCTTCTCTTACTCCGGACAAAGAACAATAAACATTTGTTGGATCACAAATTTTTATTAAAGTTGAAAGAATGTAAGATGCAATAGGCACATAATTCGTTCTAGATTTAGTAACATTGCTAAGTTTTTCAGCCTTAATTGATTTTACAGAACTTAAACGGCTTGAAAATTTTAATGCCTCTGAACCACTTAATTTATACTGATGTAATATCGGAAGCGGGTAATTAGTTTTTACAATATGTGCATTAAACATTGTTCTCCAAGTTCCTCCACACAAATAAATATTTTTAATCTTATTTTTCCTAAGCCATTCAACTTTATTCAAAAAAAAACTAATAATTTTGTTAATTTTATTCTTATTACTCTTTGGCTGGTTATATAAGCGAAGAACTCCTAACGGCAGCGATATTGTTTCAAGAATTTTATTTTTTTCTACACGAGCAATATCTAAACTGCCTCCTCCTAAATCCGCAACAATGCCATTAACTTTTTGGAAACCAATAATTACACCAAGAGCAGAATTTTGCGCTTCTTCATTGCCTGATAATATTTCTATTTTTTTATTAAAAATTTTTTGGGCTTTTAAAATAAAATGTTTAGCGTCTGTGGCTTCTCTTAGAGCAGCTGTGCCAATAATTTTATATTTTGTAACTTTTAAATTATTTAAAATACGTTTGAATCTTTGCAAAACACTTAAAGCAAAAACTGAGCCTTTTGGGTCTAACTTTCCTGTTTTATCTAAATTTTTTCCAAGTCCACAAACTGCTTTTTCATTAAAAATTGGTATTTGTGAATTTAAAATACTTTCATAAATTAACATACGGATTGAATTAGAACCCAAATCAATTATTGCTTCTTTGCTAATTAGATTTTTTTGTTTTAATGCTTTTTCGATAATCATTTAATTAATTGATATTTTTTTTGGCATTTGTAATTTTCTAGATTTTCCTCTACCTGATAAACTTGGATTATTCATAAAGTATTCATGAGCTGAGAATTTATTGAATTTATTTACTTTTACTTTTACGTAATTATTATCTTTATTTAAAATCCAACTATTCATTGTATCTTTATAATTAGCAGCCATAATTTGCATTACTACCTGCTCATGAACAGTTTGATTTGTTATTGGAACTAAAATTTCTATTCTACGATCTAAATTTCTGGACATAAGATCTGCAGAGCCAACAAAAACTAAATTTTTTGGATTTGGGATAGAATATCCTTTTGCAAAACAATAAATTCTTGAATGTTCTAAAAAACGTCCAATAATACTTTTAACTACAATATTATCCGACAAGCCTGGAATTCCAGCCCTTAAACAACAAATTCCTCTTACAAATAAATGTATTTTTACTCCTGCTTTCGATGCTTCATATAATTTATCTATCATGGCAGGATCTACCAGGGAGTTCATTTTGGCCCATATTTCTGCTGGCTTACCTAACTTAGCGTTTTTAATTTCTTGATTAATACAATCAGTTAACTTTTTTCTTAAACTAACAGGAGATAAAATAATTTTTTTTAAATTTTTAGGTTCTGAATAACCTGTCACGTAATTAAAAAAATTCTCCACGTCTTTAGCAATAAGCTTGTCGCAACTAAAAAAAGACAAGTCTGTATAAATTTTTGCGTTAATTGGATGATAATTTCCAGTTCCAATGTGAATATATGCCGTTAAACCTGTTTTTTCTTTTCTTATCACTAAGCTAGATTTTGCATGTGTTTTTAATTTCACAAATCCATATACAACTTGCACTCCGGATTTTTCTAATAAATGCGCCAAAGTAATATTTTTTTCTTCATCAAATCTTGCTTTAATTTCAACTACAGCGGTTACAGATTTTCCGTTTTCAGCTGCTTGAGTTAAAGCTTTTACAATTGGCGAGTCTACTGTTGTTCGATAAAGAGTTTGCTTAATTGCGATTACATTTGGATCTTCAGCAGCTTGATTTAGAAACTGAATAACAGAATCAAATGTTTCATATGGATGATGAACTATGAATTCTTTCGCCTTAATAGCGTCAAAAAAATTATATTGATAATCTTTTAATCTCTCTAATTGTCTTGGGTTATAAGGTTTAAAAACATAATTTAAATTATCAGTTTTGCAAATCTCGTCTATTTGGTGCATCCCCACGAAGCCTTGCATTTCATAAATCTGATTTTTTTTTACTTCAAGATTTTTAATAATGAATTTTTTTAAATCTTCATCCATGTCAGATTGGATTTCCATCTTAACAACCTTGCCTCTTTTTCTCTTCTTTAATGCTTTTTCAAGATACAACACTAGATCTTCCGCTTCTTCTTCTATTGCAATTTCACTATCTCTAATAATTCTTGCTGAGCCTGAATTAATTAATTGATAATCAGGAAATAATATATGAGCATAGGCACTCATTATATTTTCAGTGCTAATATATTTTCTAACATCTTTTTTATTACTAATGTCAATAAATCTTTGAATTTTTTTAGGAATAAGAATTAATGAAAAAACTTTTTTAGATTTATTTTTTTTTCTTTTTTTTAAAGACATAACTAAAAAATGCCCTCCATTTGGTATAAATGGAAATGGATGGGAAGGGTCTATAATCAAAGGAGTGAGTACTGGTAAAATATTTTCTAGAAAAATATTATTTAACCTGACTTTTTCATTAGCATTTAAATCTTTGTAAATAACAAACAAAATACTTTCTTTGATAAGATCTGTTTTTAAATTAGTAAATATTTCATTTGATTTTGCTAATAATTTTTTAGTATCTAGAACTATTTTTTCCAGCTGTTGCTCAGGGGTTAAACCGTCATGAGTTAAAATTGCTAAATTTTCTTTAATTTGGTTATAAATAGCAGCGACTCTGACCATAAAAAATTCATCAAGATTGTTTGCAGCAATTGATAAAAATCTTACTCTTTCTAATAAAGGTATTTTCTTATTTGACGCTTCACTTAAAACTCGTAAATTAAATTTTAACCAAGACAGCTCTCGATTTATGTATTTAGATTCAGGATTAATATTTTTTGAAGCTGCTTGTTTCAACATGGGTAATTAATATAATAAATAAATGTTAAGTTTATATGTCATGCGTCATTCCAAATCTAGTTGGAAATATGGCAATTTAAATGATTTTCAAAGACCACTTTCAAAAAAAGGAAAATCAGACATTCAATTAATCATTAAATTTCTTAAAAAAAAACATATTAAATTTGATCTTGCTTACGTCTCGTCTTCTAAAAGAACTAAACAAACTTTTAATATTTTAAATAAAAAATTAGAGATTAAAAATAAAATTTTTTTTAAAAAATTATATCTGACAAACTATAACAATATTTTATCCGTAATAAAAAAAACAAAAAAAAAAATTAAAAATTTACTAATCATTAATCATGAACCTTCTTGTAAATTACTAGTTACTAAATTAATTCAAAAAAAATATTTATTATTCAAAAATAAAAAATTTACGACTTCGGCCATAGTAAAAATTAATTTTAATGAAAAAAAGTGGAAACTTATTAAAAATTATTCAGGAAAATTAATTTTTTTTAAAACTCCTAAAAAATTAATTTAAAAATCCAAAGAATATCCCGACGAACGCACAGTTCTTATTAAATCTTCTTTATTATCAATATTAATTGCTTTGCGTAACCTTCTAATATGAACGTCAACGGTTCTTGCTTCAACATTAATATTTTCACCCCAAACACTATTTAACAATTGTTCTCTTGAATAAACTCTTTGTGGACTTTTTATAAAAAAATTTAATAATTTAAACTCTGTCGGTCCAAGTTTAATTTCTTTGGAAGCTCTAAAAACTTTTTTTGTAATACGATCAACTTTTAAATCTTTAAAGATTGCAACATCTTCTAACAATGACGGTTTTGCTCTTTTTAATAACGATTTTACCCTAAGTAACAATTCTTTATTGTTAAATGGTTTTGTAACATAATCATCAACTCCAGTTTCAAATCCTCTTATTTTGTCATCTTCTTCACTTCTTGCGGTAAGCATAAGGACTGGGATACTTTTTAATTTTGTATCTCTTTTAATATGCCTACAAATTTCAATTCCTGAGAAATCAGGCAACATCCAATCTAATATTAACAAATCTGGAATTTGAGATTTTAATAATTTTAAACCGTCGTCTCCTGTTTCGGCAGATGTAACTCGAAAACCTTCCTTTTCTAAATTATACTTTAACATTGTTATGAGAGACTTCTCATCTTCAATGATAGCAATATTTGTGGACATTTATTTTGCTTGTAACTTATCCTCACCTTTAGGTCTTTGACCTTTAATTTGAACACCCTCAATTAAAAAATATACTTGTTCTGCAATATTTGTTGCGTGATCTCCTATGCGTTCAATATTTTTTGAAATAAAAAGTAAATGCGTATCATCTTCTAGATTTTTTTTATTAGTCTTCATATGGGTTACTAAATCTTCCATTAAAGTATTAACAAATTCATCAACATTTTTATCTTTTTTCCAAACATCTAAAGCAGCTTCAGACTTTCTATTTGTGTAAGCATCAATGCTTAATTTTAAATTTTTTTGCGCGAATTCCGCACAATTCTGAATAGTTTTATAAATCTCAGTAGGAACTTTATTCTTTAAAACTTTACATCTTTTAGCAATATTTTTTGACAAATCTCCAATCCTTTCTAATTCTGCTGAAATTTTCATAGCAGAAACAGTCTCCCTAAGATCGTTTGCGACAGGATGTCTTAAAGCTATTAAATTAATAACTTGCAATTCAATTTTTTTTTCAAATTCATCTACTCGATCATCTTTACCAACAATTTTATCTATTAAATCTTCATCATTTTTACCCAACGCAATAACTGAATTAGAGAATTGAGCCTCTGTCAAAGCTCCCATTTTGATTACAGTATTATGTAAAATTTTTAGTTGCTCTTCAAATGATGAAACGATGTGTTCTGACATATTTATTTTATCCTCCTAATTAATATATTTTTTAAAAATAATGTCATATTAAATTTACCCAAACCTTCCAGTAATATAATTCTCGGTCTCTTTACGTTCTGGTTTTAAAAACATTTTTTTAGTTTCCCCAAATTCAACTAATTCTCCAAGATACATAAAAGCAGTATAGTCAGATATTCTAGCTGCTTGCTGCATGTTATGAGTGACAATTGCGATGGTATAATCTCTTTTTAATTCATTAGTTAACTCCTCAATTTTATTGGTTGAAATAGGATCAAGGGCTGACGTTGGCTCATCCATTAAAAGAACTTTAGGTTTAACCGCTATTCCTCTAGCGATACACAATCTTTGTTGTTGCCCTCCAGATAATGAGAGTCCACTTTGATTTAATTTATCTTTTGTCTCATCCCATATAGCCGCTTTATGTAAAGCCCACTGAACTCTTTCATCCATCATTTTTTTATTTAAGTTTTCATAAAGCCTCACACCGAAAGCGATGTTATCATAAATTGACATTGGAAATGGAGTTGGCTTTTGAAATACCATGCCAATTTCTGATCGTAATAAATTTAAATCAATTTTTGCACCTAAAATATTTTTACCATAAAAATTAATTTCGCCCTCTGCTTTTTGTCCAGGATACAAGTCATACATCCTGTTTAAAGTTCTAAGCAATGTGGACTTTCCACATCCTGATGGACCAATAAAAGCAGTAATTTTTTTCTCTTCAATATTCAGATTAATATTTTTTAAGGCTTTAGACTTACCATAAAAAAAATCTAAATTTTTAATTTCAATTGCGTTTTTTTTCATATTAAGCAGTTTTATTTTCTTTTAAAAAAACTCTTGCAATTATATTAAGCAAAAGTACAGTTAAAGTAATTAACAAAGCCCCGCCCCACGCCAGACTAATCCAATTTTTATATGGACTTAAAGCAAATTGATAAATGACAACTGGTAAATTTGCAGTTGGTTTATTAAGACTTGACGTAAAATATTGATTACTTAAAGCAGTAAAAAGTAATGGCGCTGTTTCACCACTTACTCTTGCAATAGCTAATAACAAACCCGTTAAAACTCCATTTCTTGCAGCTCGCAAAACGATATTGATCGATACTTTCCATTTTGGAGCGCCCAAAGCAAACGCTGCCTCTCTTAGTTGAACTGGAATTAGACGAAGCATATTTTCTGTTGTTCTTAAAATAACCGGAATAGCTATTAAAGAGAGAGCAAACGCTCCGGCATAACCTGAGTAATGTCTTACTTTTGAGACATAGACCGCGTATACAAATAATCCAATAACAATTGAGGGGGCAGACAACATTATGTCAGAAATAAATCTGGTAATTGATCCAAAAATATTACCACCAGAATACTCGGATAAATAAATTCCAGCCAATATTCCAGCTGGTGTGCTCAGTAAAGTTGTTATGCCTACAATCATTAGACTTCCAATAATTGCGTTTGCAAGCCCTCCATTTGGTGATCCTGCTGCAGGAGTACTATTTACAAAAAAATTAAAATCGATTGCAGCAAAACCGTTATAAAAAAGCACAAACAAAATCGAAAGCAAAGCAGCTATCCCTAAAAGCATTGCAAAGTTAGAGAGAAACAACCCAATAATATTTTTTGTTTTTCTTCTTTTATAAATTGCTAAATCCATCATAATTTAACTCTTAACCCCTTCTTTCTTCTCCATGTTTCGAAGCATAAGTTTAGCAGCTGTCAAAACAACAAAAGTAATAATAAATAAACCCAATCCTAAAGCAAAAAGTGAGGAATAATGAAGACCTGGCTCTGCTTCACCAAATTGATTAGCCAGAGTTGAAGAAATAGAAGCGCCCGGAGCAAATAACGACAATTTAATTTTTTGGGCATTCCCAATTACAAATGTAACCGCCATCGTCTCACCTAAAGCCCTTCCAAGTCCAAGCATGATACCGCCTATAATTCCATTTTTTCCGTATGGAATTACAATTTTGGTAACTACCTCCCAAGTCGTGCAACCAATTCCATAAGCCGACTCTTTAATAACCAATGGAACGATTTCGATTACATCTCGCATGACTGAGGCAATAAAAGGTATAATCATAAATGATAAAATTATTCCAGCGCAAAGCATACCGATTCCATTCATAGGTCCTGAGACTATAACTCCAACGAATGGGATTTTTCCAATTGTTGATTGAAGAAAAGGTTGAATATAACTTCCGTAAAAAGGCGCAAAAACAAAAAGACCAAACATACCATAAATAATAGAGGGAACTGCTGCTAACAACTCAATGGCTGTTCCCAAAAACCTTTTTAACATTGGCGGACAAATTTCTGTTAAAAAAATTGCGATTCCAAAACTGATCGGCACTGCTATCAAAAGCGCAATAAAAGCTGTGACTAAAGTTCCATAAACAGATATTAAAATTCCAAATTTTTTATTAACTATATCCCAATCGTCACTTATAAAAAAACCAAAACCGAATTCTTTAAAAGTCGGCAAAGCAGCAATGACTAAAGTGATGATTATTCCAATTAAAAATAAAAGAACTAGAGATGCAAAAAAAAAAGTGATTTTATGAAATAGGTAGTCCTGAATTTTTTGGACAGCAATTACTTTTTCTCTACTATCTTTTTTCATGATTTTTAAGTGTAAAAATCTTTTAAAATATGCCCCAGTTTTAAGACTGGGGCATAAAATTAAATAAACTTAACTATTGTTTAATTTTTGACCAAACGTTCTTAGCAATGTAGTCAACAACATTTTTAGGAAGCGCAACGTAGCTCAATTCTGCTGCTTGCTTCTGACCTTGCTCTAGACCGTATTTAAAGAATTTTAAAGCGGCATTAGATTTTGCTTTATCCGCTGGTTCTTTATACATTACGATAAATGATGCACCTGTAATTGGCCAAGATTTTTCACCTGGTAAATTTACAAGTTTAATTCCCATTCCTGGTACCGACTCCCATTT
Source organism: uncultured Alphaproteobacteria bacterium (assembly GCA_903869725.1). GTDB lineage: Bacteria > Pseudomonadota > Alphaproteobacteria > Pelagibacterales > Pelagibacteraceae > Fontibacterium > Fontibacterium scandinaviense. The sequence continues at coordinate 24,998 of CAIQAD010000035.1, forward strand.
AGCTAAAGCTGCTGCTGCGCTAAAAGTTTCTAGTGTAGGTGCTACCTTTTTTTTGTCATGGTTGATCATGTCAAAATAAGCGATATTATTACTTTTTGCATAAGCATACTCAACATAACCGATTGCGCCCGCAATTCTTGTAACATTAGCTGCAACACCATCGTTACCTTTTCCACCAGTATTAGAAGCTGCTGGCCAGTTGACGGTTCCACCTGATCCAACTTTTTCTTTCCAGCTTGAGCTAACTGCTGATAGATAATCTGTAAAAATAGCTGTTGTTCCAGATCCATCTGATCTAGTTACAACAGTAATTGTTTGATCAGGTAATTTTTTTCCAGGGTTTAATGCTGCTATTTTTGCATCACTCCACTTTGTAATCTCACCTGAAAATATCATGGCAGATGTCACTCCATCTAAAACTAATTCACCCGCTTTAAAGCCTGGAATATTAAATATTTGAACTATTCCACCTACAACATCTGGAAACTGAACCATTCCTAAAGAATCTAAATCTTCACCTTTCATCGGATTATCAGTTGCACCAAAATCAACTGTTTTAGCTTTAATTTGATTTATTCCAGCGCCAGAACCAATTGACTGATAATTTAAACTATCACCAGTTTTTGCTTTGTATGTTTCTGACCATTTAGTCATAAGAGGAGCCACAAAAGATGACCCTGCTCCTGTTATCTCAGTTGCCAAAGCAAAGTTTGTTAAAAACATTGCAGCGATAAAAGAGATAATTATTTTATTTATTCTCATTGTTTTCCTTTGTTTAATTATAAATTAGTGGCACTAATATTAGTTAGTGATGCCAAGTATGTTACAAATTTATTAAAGATTTGTTACAAAAGATCACTTTATAGTTGTGCAAATTCGATAGTAAAATTACTACCTTTTCCTTCTACGCTATGAATTTTAAGCTCTGCGCCATGTTGGTTAATAATATGTTTAACAATTGAAAGACCTATACCTGTGCCATCTATTTTTAATTTTTTAGCATTATCAGATCTATAGAATCTTTCAGTAATTCTTAAAATATCTTTTTGTGAAATTCCAATACCCTGATCAATAATTGATAATGAAATTTTTGAATCGAAAGACTCGAGATTTACTGTAATGCTTTTATTTGCTCCGTATTTAATTGCATTGTCTAAAATATTTTTAAAAGCAACTAATAATTTTTCCTTATCTCCTTTTATTAAAATATTTTTATTAGGAATATTAAATTTGATACTTATTCTATTTTTAGTATCTTTATAATTATTGATTGCTTCTAAAATCACATTATTTAAAATAATATTATTCTTAGGCTTTATATGTTCTTGTTGTTCAATTCTGCTAAGAGTCATCAGATCATCAATTAATATTTGCATTTTTTCAGCTTGTTGTTGCATAATCTCTATAAATTTTTTTTGCATTTTAGGATCATCTTTAGCGCTTGTAGTTATAGTTTCTAAAAAACCTCTTATAGAAGATAAGGGTGTTTTAAGTTCATGACTTACATTAGCAACAAAATCAGATCGTAAATCTTGCGATTTTTTAATTTCAGTATGATCTCTAATAATAATTATTATATTTTGTTGTTTAGCAGGTATCACATCTACTTTTAAAAATTTATAAACAGGTACTTTAAGCTCTATATCAATATTAATAATTTTTTCTAATTCTCTTACTTGATCTATAGAATCTAATAACTCAGGAATTCTAAGTTCTGAACTAATATTCTGTGCTAATAAACTTTTTCCAAAAAAAATATTTGCTGCTTCGTTAGCGTAAGTTACAACATTAAATTTATTAGTAACAATTATAATTTCTCTTAATTGACTTAAAAAAAACTCTTGTAATTCATAATTAGAAATACTGTCATCCTTAATTATATCGGTATTATTTTCTTTTAAAGAATCCGAAACTCGTTTTTCGCGATACAAATACAGAATAACTAAAAAAGATAAATTAAATATTAGAATAAAAAAAGAAAAACCCGTATAAAAAAAACTTACGATATTAAATATAATTCCAAAAATAATTAATAATCTAAACATTGTTAATTATATCTTAAATACATGAGTTTTTTTAAATATTTTATGTAACAAAACTTAAATATAAGTGTCATTAAATTTAAATACAAATCAACTACTTCCAACTTATGGGAGTATTAAATAATCTTAAAGACAATAGTTTTACAAAAAATATCTTCGTCTCCACTCACAATTTTTTTCAACCTCAATTTGAATGCTACTTAGCTGATAGCAAAAGTGAAATAAAAAAAGCCCAACGGTTAAGATATAAAATATTTTTTAATGAGAGAAATGGAACAAGTATTTTTAATTTAAGTAGCTTTAAAAGAGATGCAGATCAATTCGATAAATATAGTGATCATCTGATAGTGACTTTTAAATCCTCAAAATTTAGCAAAACTAAAGTCATCGGGACATATCGATTGTTGCAACAAAAAATTGCATTGAAACAATGTGGATTTTATTCGTCAGAAGAATTTAATTTAAATACTTTATACAAATCCCAAGATAGACCACAAAATGCCGTAGAATTAAGTCGTTCTTGTATTTCTTATCAATTTAGAAAAAAAAATGTTCTTCAGTTATTATGGTCTAAAATTAATGAATATGTTCAGACAAACAAAATTGACGTTTTGTTTGGTATGGCTAGCTTTTTAGAATCAAATCCGGAGCTTATTAAAGAAGAATTATCTTATCTACATAAACATTTTTTAATGCCAGAGAATATATTAGTAGATGCAATATTTTCAAAAAAAACTGAAATGAATATTGTTCCAACCGAAAATCTATCAGATATACAAATTATTAAAAAACTTCCTCCTTTAATTAAAGCTTATTTACGTTTAGGTGCAAAAATTGGCGATGGTGCAGTTATTGATCATTTATTTAAAACTACAGATATCTTTATTTACCTTCCTTTCAGCACAATAAAGCCAGAATATCTTAAAAAGTTTAGTATATAAATATTATTAATTAA
>CAIQAD010000036.1 GCA_903869725.1 uncultured Alphaproteobacteria bacterium
ATATACATTATTTTATATATATTAACTAAATAAGATTACTTAGACAGGCAAAGATTCATATATGCAAATTTCTTTATTAAAAAATTTGAATGAATTATTGTTAATTAAAATTAATCAAAATTTATCAAAAGATCATCTTTTTTTTAATAACGAGAATATAAAAAAATTTCAGAAATATTCCTGGCAAGATACTAAAAATCATATTTCTAAAATTGCTAATTTTCTTAAAAATAAGAATCTTAAAAAAGGAGAAAGAGTATTATTAGTTTCAGAAAACAGACCAGAATGGCTAATCTCTGATTATGCTATTATGTTAAATGGAGGTATTACTGTACCGAATTACACAACTTACTCTATTAATGATTACGTCTTTACAATAAATGACTGTAAGCCAAAAGGAGTTATAGTTTCAAATACAGTTCTATTAAAAAAAATTTTAGCAGCTATTGAAAAAATTAATTATAAATTTGATTTTATTATTTTCCTTAATAAGGAAAAAGATAGTTTCAATAACTATACTAATTATGAAAGTATAATTAATTCTTGTGAAAAAGAAGAGCCAATAGAAAAAATTAATTTCAATAATAATATTATTAGATCTGATCCGGCTTGCATTATTTATACTTCAGGAACGCAGGGAAATCCAAAAGGTGTAGTATTGTCACATGGCGGAATATTAAAAAATTGCGAAGGCTCTTTAGATTTTTTAAAATTTTTAGAAAATAAACAAAATACTTTTTTAACTTGGCTACCTTTATCGCATGCCTATGAGCATACAGTTCAATTTGTTCAGATAGTTATATCAGCTAAAATATATTATTCCGAAAGTTTAGAAAAACTATTTACAAATTTTAAAATTGCAAAACCAACTATTATGACGGCTGTACCTAGATTTTACATAAATATAGTTAATAAAATTAAAATTAGTGTTGCTAATCAAAATAAGTTTAATAAAAAAATTTTTGAAAAAACATTAGACATAGGAAAAAAAATATTTTTAGGAGAAAGAATTAGTTTATATGAAAAAATAATTAATTTTTTTTTAGAAGCAGTTGTTAGAAATAAAATTAAAAAACAATTTGGGGGTAAAATATTAGCTTTTATCTCCGGCGGTGGTCCGCTTGATTATAATGTAGGAGTTTTTATGAATTCTATAGGACTTAAAACTTTGCAAGGTTATGGATTAACAGAATGTTCACCAATAGTTAGCTGTAATCCCATTAACAAAATAAAATTAGAAACAGTCGGAAAGATTTTTAAAGATATAGAAGTTAAAATTTCAAATGATGGAGAAATTTTAGTAAAAGGCGAGAATCTAATGTTAGGTTATTGGAATAATAAAGAAGATACTAATAAAGTTTTAAAAGATAATTGGTTAAGCACAGGAGACATTGGCGAAATCGATCAAGAAGGATATTTAAAAATAACTGATAGAAAAAAAGATATAATCGTAAATTCGGGGGGGGATAACATTTCTCCAAGTAAGATTGAAAATTTATTAAATAATTACCCAGAAATTTTACAAAGCTACATATATGGAGATAACAAAAACTACCTTGTTGCTTTAATTGTAGTTGAGAAAAATACTAATAATGTAAAAAATAAAATTCAAAACATAATTGATACAATTAATAAAAATTTAATGATTTCAGAAAGAATAAAAAAATTCGAAATTATAGATAAAGTTTTTTCAGTAGATAATGGAATGCTAACACCAACAATGAAAATTAGACGTCATCAAATAAAAAAAATATACGGTAACAAATTAGAACAATTATATTTATAAATATAATTTTGGTGCACTCGAGAAGATTCGAACTTCTGACACCAAGTTTAGGAAACTTGTACTCTATCCAACTGAGCTACGAGTGCATCTAGAATTGAGATTATACTCAACTAAAAATATTAAAAAAATGCAGTTAATCCAATTAAATTTTAATCAGGTTAAAAATTAAAATTATTTTTTGAAAAAGTTATTAACAAATTACAATTTGACATAGTTATCGAATGTTTTTAAGTATTTACTAACTGCGAATCACTTAAATTATTTAAGAGATCGCTAACTCAAAATGGGAGAAAAAAATGGCTAAAAAAAGAAAAAAAGCTAAAAAAACTGCAAAGAAAAGTAAAAGCAGAAGAAGAAAACCAGCAAAAAAAACTAAAAAAAGAAGAAGATAATTTAGTATTTTTGAAAAAACGCTCTTTAATTAAAAAACTTGAGGAGCGTTTTTTATATAGGCTCAGCAGTAACAGTTTCTTTTTTTCCTAACGCTTTATCTAATTTTTTCTTAGCATCTTCGTTTTCAATATTTAAACCAATCGCTACCTCTCCTAATAAACGATCATAAGCTTTTTCAAATAATTGTCTTTCGCTGTAAGATTGATCAACTGGAATTTCAGTATTTTTATTTAGATCTCTAACAACTTCTGCAATTTGGTATATTTCTCCAGAATTAATTTTTTGATCATATTCTTGAGCTCTTCTACTCCACATTGTTCTTCTAATTTTAGGTTTTCCTTTAAGAATAGAAATGGCTTTTGTAATTTGATTTACACTTGAGATAGGCCTTAAATTCCCTTGTTGATTTACAGGAATAGTTAAAACCAGTTTATCTTTAGTAATTTGAATTTTGTAGTAGGTCATTTCAATTTCTGCAATGACGCTATTTTCGATGGATACAATTTGACCAACCCCGTGCTTTGGATAGATAACGTGATCTTTTACTTTATATATTTTTTTATCGGATTCTTGCTTGGTAACTTTTTTAATTTCGATAACTTCGTTTACAGGTGTTGAAATAGTTTTTTCCTTTAAAGGAGTAGACGTTATAGCTTTTTGAGATTCTGGATTTCTAGGTCTGCCACGTTTGGCTTTTGGTTTAATTTCTTCAACAGCTTTTTGTATTTTTTCTTTTTTAATATTTTCCTTTAAAGCTATTTTTGGTTTTTTAATTTCTTTAATTGATTTAGTTTCTTTAATTGGTTTTTGAATTTTTTTTGTTTCTTTTTTTTTAATTTTAGATTTTTTAGTCATAAGTTTCTTAAGAAATTCCATGGCTTAATATATGATTAAATGATGCAATACAAGTTTGTTAAATTATTTATCTCCTGAGCCAGGTTTATCACTAAAATATTTATTAAGTTTATCTGGAATATTTTTAAATTCATCTGCTTCTGGCAAAGGATCTTTTTTTTTCGTAATGTTTGGCCATTTTGCAGAAAGTTGCTTATTTAGCAATACTAGTTTTTCAGTATTATTATTAGTATCTGGTTCAATAGCATTTATTGGACATTCAGGTTCACAAACACCACAATCAATGCATTCATCAGGATTAATCACAAGCATGTTTTCACCTTCGTAAAAGCAATCTACCGGACATACTTCTACACAGTCAGTTAATTTGCATTTAATACATTTTTCGTTAACTACATAAGTCATTAAATAATTCCTAAATCTCTTTTTACTTTTATTTTTATTTCTCCCGTTTCCTCATCCTCAACATAAATTAAACCAGAAATTCTTCTCATTAGATTTGAGCCTAAATCATGTAAATTTTTATCAGAATAAACTAATTTCCATAATAATTCGATAATTTTTAAACGATCTTCATAATCAAGTTTTTTAATTTCTTGGGTATAGTACAAAATTTGATTAGAATTTTGTTCAAGTTCCTCACAATAATTTACAAGTTTATTTAAATACTCAATTTCAAGATTCTTATAATTTTTTATTAAATTAATAATTAATTCTTTTTTAATAGAATTATAATTTTCATCAATTTTTGCTGCGTAAATTAATAGTGCAGCAATTGCTATTTCATCATTTAAAAAAATTACTTCTTTCTTTTTATTATAATTAAATAAATTAAGGATTTTTTTTAACATTTATTTATAAATGGTTAGCTCTTTTAAAAATGAAAATGGGTTATTTACAATTTTTTTTGAATTTTTTTTAATAAATTTATTTTTGCGAGTTTCAAAATTATATTTATAAATTTGTTTATCTTGGTCTATATTTATGTAATTCATTAATTTTAATAATTTTTGAAAATCTTCTTTAGTACAACCCAGTAAATTTAACATATTAGATGATATAGAAAATTGACCTTCTTTTGTTGAACTTAAAATTTTTATAAATAATTTTTCAAGTATATCGACTCTTATAATTAAATTATCAAATTTTTCAAATCCACAAATAAGTAAAAAATATTTATCCTTGATTTCAAAATTTTTACAAAAATTTAGACCAAAAGATGGAGGATTTATCATTTTGTTTTTTTGGAAAAAACAACTCCATAAAATAATTTTTAATTGAACAGCTTTCGGTTTAATTATATTTGGTTGATATACGTGATATCTTCCAATTTTTATTCCAAATTTCTTAAAAATATTTCTATCTTGTTTTTTAATGTTTTTTAATAATTCTTCAATTTCTGTTCTTTTTAGAACTCCATTATTTTCAAATAATCTAAAAAATAACGCTCTTATATAACCGTTGTCTAATTTTACATTAGTTATTTTTAATAAATCTTCTAAATATTGATTTTTTTTATATTCGATAAATTTTTCTAAATAATTTTTAAGATCTGTTTGTTCTGATACTTCTAAAGTATCATCTATTAGTAGTTTAATTTTTGGATTTAAATAATTAATACCAGGAATTAGTATTGCTATTGGATTTTTCTTCCAAGAAATTTTAAAGTCATTTTCTAACGTAAGATTGCTAGAGTCGAATTGTTCTTTAGTAATTTCCTCAATTCTTCTTCTAAATTCATTTAAAACACCATGTCTTGCAGCCTTTTTTATAGATCTAATATCGCTTTGAAGAGCAGTATTTGAAAAGTCTAGATTTAATTTAAGACCACTAATTGTACCTACAAACTGTTTATCTATAGTTACTTCGTTTTTTTCGGATATTTTCGTTTCTAATTTTGCATCTTGTTTAAGATTTTTTGATAATATGCTAATTCGTTTATCTACAAAACTTTTAGTTAACTCCTCATGAAGTTTAGCTGAAAGTTTATCTTCTATATCTTTTGTTTTTGCTATCCAATAATCGCTATTTTCAACCCAATTTTTTTTATAGGAAACATAAGCCCAAGTTCTGACATGAGAAATTCTATTTGCTATTGAGTCAATATTTCCAGAGTAGTTGTCCAAGCTACTTACCTGAAGTTTCATCCAATCATTAGGTATTTTATTTTTTTCAGATATTAAAAATTTATAAACTGTTTTAACAATTTCTATATGCTCATTGTATGAGCTTTTAGTAAAATCTGGAATTTGACAACATTCCCATAAAATAGGAATATTTATTGGCATATTACTATTTTTACTTACAAAACTTTTTAGCACATTTTCATCGAGCAAATCTTTGTTTCTTAGCAAAATAGGGTCAAAAGGTTTCTTATCAAGACTATTTAAAAAATTATTAGTACTACTAAAATCTAAATTAGAATTTCTCCAATAAATATTAATAACACTATCAAACTTATGATTTTCTAATCTATCTATTTGCTCAGGATTAAGATCCTCACATTTTCCTGTAATGCCAAAACTTCCATTTTTTAAATAACGTCCTGCTCTCCCAGCAATTTGACCTATTTCAGTTAGACGTAAGTTTCTATTTCTTTTTCCATCAAATTTATTCATGTTGTTAAAACTAACATGATCAATATCCATATTAATTCCCATTCCGATTGCATCAGTTGCCACTAAAAAATCTACGTCTCCAGATTGAAATAATTCAACTTGAGCATTTCTAGTTTTTGGACTTAAAGACCCCATAACAATGGCAGCACCACCTCTTTGTCGTCTTACAAATTCTGCAAGAGAATAAACCTCATCTACTGAGAATCCAATAATAGCTGTTCTGCCAGGTAATCTAGAAATTTTTTTGTAGCCAGAATAAATAAGTTTGGAAAATCTTTCTTTAAAAATAATTTCAATATCTGGTATGAATTTTTTAATAATGTTTTCCATGATATTCGATCCTAAAAACATTGTTAATTTTTCCCCTCTCATATTTAGCAGTCGATCAGTAAAAATATGACCTCTTTCAGGATCAGCACACATTTGTATTTCATCTACTGCTATAAATTCTGCATTGATATTAAGAGGCATAGATTCAACAGTGCATAAAAAATAATCTGCATATGGAGGTATAATTTTTTCCTCGCCAGTGATTAGCGCAACTCTATTTGGATCAATTGTTTTTATACATTTTTCATAAACTTCTCTTGCAAGAAGTCGAAGAGGAAAGCCGATAATTCCAGAGCCAAATTGCAACATTCTTTCAATTGCAAAATGTGTTTTGCCAGTATTTGTTGGTCCAAGTACCGCAATAATTTTTTTTTCTTCTAGTGACATTTTTTAGTATTAAACTTTTTTAGATCTACTACATGTTGTTGTTGGCTAAGAACAAAGTAGGCATAAAATAAGACCGAATCAGTTAAATAAATGTTCTTATTTTTGAATTCTTTTTTTTTAAACATTATTTTTTTTAATTTTTTACTCGTTTAATTGAAATTAAATCTAACTTAGATTTATTATAAATTTCCCTAATCGTTTTGGTAATTGGCATTTTAATAACTTTTTTTTTTGGGCCAAATGCATGAATTAAATATTTCTTATTTAATGCAATAGCAACATGACCTTTCCAAAATAATAAATCTCCTTTCTTAATTGATTTTAGTTTTATTTCTTTTGTAAAAAATTTTATTTGGTCTTTCGTGTCTCTTGGACAGTAAATATTATTAAATTTTAATAATTCTTGCACAAGAGCTGAGCAATCAATACCTACTGGACTGTTACCACCCCATAGGTATTTTGTATTAAGATAAATTAAATAATTATCTATAAAATTTTTATTTCTAAATTCTATTTTCTTTACGTCTTTAGATTTAATCCAATAGTTATTGATTTTAATAAATTCATTATTTTTTTCTAGGATTGATATTTTGGAATTAAAATAAATTTGTTTTTTTGTTTTAAAATTTAAATTAGGTTTTTTATATAAAAAAGTTTTTTTTGAAGTAACTTTGTGAGTTTTCTTATGTTTGTCTTTAGCAAGATCATCAACTTTAATAAAACCAGGATAATTATCATAAACTTTATATCCTTTATAAAAAAGACCAATTCTTTTTTTTACTTTAAACTTTTCACCAAAAATAATTTGTGTAACTAATCCAGATTTTAAATTGTTTTTTTTATATATGTTTGCAAAAGGACTAATGACGCTGAGTTGCATAATTTATTTTAAAAAATAAATTTAAGTAAATCTCTTAGTTTAGATTTATAACTTTTTAATTAGATATTAAAGTAAAGAAATTATTATTTGTTAGCAGAAGTCTGCGCTTTTCTCATTTTAGCAGCGTAAGCTTTATCTTCAGCTTCGGTTACCATTCCATCATGGTTTGTATCTTCGTCATCAAATTTTTTTCCCTCTAATTTTACGACCGCATTAACGTAGTCTGTTTTACTTAAAGTATCTTTATTGCTTGAAAGACCTTGAAATTCTTTTTTTGTTTTTTCATCAAAAGTAGACATATACTTTTTATATGCCTCTTCTTCTTGTTTCAAAGCTTGTTCAAATCTCTCTTTTTGCTCTTTTATAGAATTTTTATATCTATCTTCTTGTAATTCTTTTAATTTTTTTGTGTACTCATCAACAGTAATTGAGTCTTTACTGAATGCCCAACTTGCTTCTACTTGCTTTTTAATACTTGCTAAATAATCAGATTTTTTAATTGGAAAAATTGATTTTTGATTTTGAGAACCAGAATCTTGTTGAGGACCAGTACTTTGAGCATTAGCAAAGCTAGAAGAAATAATTGCAAAAACAATAACTAAGAATATTTTTTTCATTGAGAGTTCTTATGCTTTATTATTAATAAAGTAAATTAATTTTTAAAAACGAGATCTAATCTTAGTTATTTTGCCAACCAAAATTATTAATAAAAGCACAGGTATTCCAAGGCTTGCTGTGAATATAAAAAATAACGGGTACCCAAAAAAAGTAGATATTGTTCCTGAGTATCCAGCAATTAATTTAGGTATAAAAAGCATAATAGAACTAAATAGGGCATATTGTGTTGCTGTAAATTTTATAGAAGTTAAAGAGGATAAATAAACCACAAAAGTTGCTCCGGCAAATCCACTTGCAATATTGTCAATTGTAATTACGAAAGCTAAAATATTTGTATTGGCTTGAGAAATAGCTAGCCAAGAGAATAATAAGTTTCCAATTAAAGATAGTAAAGCACCAATAAATAGGGAGCGTATAGTTCCAACATTAACAGCAAAAAGACCTCCAATAATACCTCCAATAATTGTTGCAATGGTGCCAAAAAATTTGGAGTAAGTGGCTATTTGTGAAACAGAAAATCCTTTTTCAAGATAAAATATATTTGCCATAACTCCTAGCACAACATCTGAAATTCTATAAAGAGCAATTAATAGTAAAATAGCTATAGCAGATGATCCGTATCTGTTTGTAAATTCTAATATAGGTTTTGCGTAGGCATTTTTTGCAGCTTGAGAGTTAATAAAATTAATTTTAATTAAAATAAATATAATGACTGCAAATGTTGTTAGGCAAGAAATTATTTTAAGAAATTCATTAAAAAAAATTATAATAGGTTCTTTATTCGCAAATATATTTTTAAAATAAATATGAAAAAGAATAAATCCACTTAATCCAAATAAAAAACTAATAAAAAATCTTATTTTCTCATTATTATTTTTTGTAATATTTCTTTTTATTTTTGGTTCTTCAGTAAAAAAAATTGTAATTATTCCACTTAGCATAAACAATGACATGATTTGATAAACTGTTTGCCAAACATGTTGATTGTATGTGTCCGCTCCTAAAAATGATGCAATCCACAAACTTCCAGCACCTGATACGATCATTGCAATTCGATATCCAGCTAAATACATTGAAGATAAAGCACCTTGGAGTTTTTTAGGAGCAGACTCAATTCTGAAAGCATCAACAGTAATATCTTGAGTAGCGCTAGAAAATGCAATGCAAACAGCTCCAATCACAGTATAAATCAACGTTATTTTTGGGTCTGTAAATGAAATAAAAATTAAAGAAGCAATGATCATTAATTGAGATAACAAAAGCCAACTGCGACGATGACCTAATTTATGAATGAATGGTAATTTGATATTATCTACTAATGGTGTCCAAATAAATTTAAATGAATATGCAAATCCTACCCAGCTAAATAATGTTATAGTTGATCTTTCGACCCCAGATTTTAACAACCAAACAGAAAGTGTTGAGAATATTAAAAGCAAAGGAAGTCCTGCTGTAAAACCAAACAAAAACATACGCAGCGCTTTTGGATGTAAAAGTGGAATAGTATATAATTTAAATTTTTCTAATATCGATAAATTCATTCGATAAACTTATATAATTAAAGTAAAAAATAATAATATTTCTTTATTGTCTTAAAAAATTGATGAGCTACTAAGATTATTTAAGGCTATTTAGATAAGCAATAACGTTTGCTCTGTCCTCATCTTTTGAAATACCAGCAAAAGACATTTTTGTTCCAGAAGCATATTCGCTTGGTTTATATAACCATGCGTCTAGCTCTTCAACAGTCCAGCTTTTCCCAATCTTTGAAAGTGCTGATGAGTAACTGTATCCAGGATATGATGCTTGTTTTTTACCAACAATTGCCCATAAAGGAGGACCAATTTTAACCGCACCCCCGCTAACATTAGTATGACATGCAGCGCATTTTTTAAATACGTTTTCTCCAGCCGTAACATTTGCTGTAGCTAATAAAATTTTGATGTCTGCTTTTTTAACTTCTTTTTTTAAATCTTCTTTGTCGTTACTTTTATCTTGAGCAACTCCTTCAACTATATAACCTGGTTTTGCAGGTTTTTCTGGTTCATAAATATAATCGGCAATTTTATCCATTCCTATAAAAAATAGTGCAGCGATAAGAAGAGCTGCTGCTATTTTGTTAAATTCAAAGCTGTCCATATTTAGTGATTTTTATTATCTAAATTGTATAACATTATAGTCTTTTAAATTAAAAAAAAAAATTTGAAACTATTTTTATGCTTTTTTTACAAGCATAAATATTGTTATGAATGATAATGTTATTTTAATACCCAGTCATCTCCGCGCAACTCGTTTGCCAAATAAGCCATTATTATTGATAAATAATAAACCAATGATTGTACATTGTTGGAACAGAGCTGTGGAAAGTAATGTTGGAGAAGTATTTGTAGTCACAGCTGATAAAGAAATTTCTGATGCCATCATAAAGTATAATGGTAAAACAATTTTAACGAGCAAAAACCACAAAACAGGCACAGATAGAATTTTTGAAGCTATAGAAAAAAATTTTAAACAAAAACCAAAAAATATAATTAATCTACAAGGTGATATGCCAAACATTGATCCTTCAGCTATAAAACTATTAAGTAATTTTATAAATAACAATTCTTATCAAATTGCAACATTAGCTTCTATTCTTAAAAAAAAAGATATGAGTAATGAAAATATTGTTAAGGTAGAAACTTCAAAAAATTTAAGTAAAGAAAATTTTGTAAAAGCAAAAGATTTTTTTAGAAAAAAAGACATTAATAAAGATAGTTTTTATTATCATCATATAGGTATTTATGCATATACGTATGAAAGCTTAAATAAATTTATTAATTTTAAAAGAACTCAAAATGAAATTGACAGAAGTTTAGAACAAATGAGAGCTATGGATAATGGCATTGCTATTAGCGTGGGTTTGACAGATGCCTATCCTTTAGGCGTGGACACTATTGAAGATTTAGAAAAAATAAGAAATATTATGAATAATGCCAAATAAAATTATTATTCAAGGAGAACCAGGTGCTTATTCTCACTTAGCTGCTATTGCACTTTTTAAAAAACCTCAAATGATCTGTTGCAAAACTTTTGAAGATGCTTTTTTAAATGCAAAAAAAATAAAAAATAGCAAATTATTAATTCCAATAGAGAACTCTATAGCAGGCCGTGTAGCTGATGTTCATTATTTGCTTTCAAGTTTTAATTTGAAAATAGAGGGTGAGCATTTTCAAAAAATTGAGCATTGTTTGCTTTCTCTTAAAAACTCTTCTATTAAAAAAATTAAAACAGTTAGAAGCCATACGCAGGCGATAGGGCAATGTAAAAAAAATATAAATAAACTAAAATTACAAGTAATCGTCGCTGCTGACACCGCTGGATCTGCAAAATTTATTTCAAATAATTATGATGATTCAGAATCTGCAATTGCATCTTCTTTAGCTGCTAAAATCTATGGCCTTAAAATTTTGAAAAAAAATTTTGAAGATTTAAAAGGCAATATTACTCGATTTTTAATAATGTCTCATTCAGACAGGCACGTTAACTTTAATAGTAAAAAAAAATATATAACTTCTTGTATTTTTAGATTGAAGAGTGTGCCTTCTGCTTTGCATAAAGCTTTAGGCGGATTTGCATATAATGAAGTGAATCTTACAAAATTGGAGAGTTTTTCCACTGGAAATTCTTTTGAGCAAGTAAGTTTTTATTTAGATATTGAAGGACATATTAAAAATATGTCAGTTAAAAATTCTTTAGATATTTTAAAAGAACACACAGAAAAATTAGATATTCTAGGGGTTTATCTGGCAGATTCATTTAGATATTAAAATTATTATAGCTGTCGTTTTTTTTTAATTATCTTGTTATAATAATTCGGGAGATTGGCGACAGGTGGAGGTTTCGCTAATCCGGTCAGGTCTGAAAAGAAGCAGCCGTAACGATAATTTTTCAGGTTGTTGTTCAGTCTCCCGTTTTTTATGGAAAATAATCGAAAAGTATTATCGTTAAAGTATCGACCACAAAATTTTGACCAGCTTATTGGTCAAGATGTAATGGTTCAGATTATTAAAAATGCAATTAAGTTAGACCGCATACCTAATGCATATTTATTAACTGGCATTAGAGGTGTTGGAAAAACAACAACTGCAAGAATTATTGCAAAAGCGATTAACTGCAAAGATTTTTCGAAAGGCTCAAACAAATGCGAAGACTTTTGTCATTGTGAAGCAATTACCAATTCTAATCATATGGATGTTTTAGAAATGGATGCTGCTTCTAAAACTGGAATTGATGATATTAGAGAGTTAATTGACTCAGCAAAATATTTTCCAGTAAGTGCAAAGTATAAAGTTTTTATTATCGATGAAGTTCACATGTTATCAAAGCAAGCATTTAATGGTTTACTGAAAACTCTTGAAGAGCCGCCTCCACATCTTAAATTTATTTTGGCTACAACCGAAGTTAAAAAAATACCCTTAACAATTATATCACGATGTCAAAGATTTGATCTTCGCAGAATAAAAATTGAAGAAATGGTTAATTTTTTAAAAGATATTGCGACTAAAGAAAAAGCAAAAGTAAATGAAAAAGCTTTAATGCTAATTGCAAAAGCATCAGAGGGATCTGTTAGAGATGGTTTATCTATTTTAGATCAGGCTATTTCTACATTTAATGTTTTAGGTGAAGAAATTACTGAAAAATCTATAAGGAATATGATTGGTATTGCTGATCGATCTAGAATTATTGATTTAATTAAATTTATTATTCAAGGGAACAAAGAAAAGGCGCTTAAAGATTCAGAAGAAATATTCGATTTAGGAGCAGATCCAAAATTAGTTCTTCAAGATATGCTTGAAATTATTTATTTAATTTCAAGATCTAAGAGTTTTGGAAAAATTGAGAACGATTTGACCGTCTCTGAATTAGAGTCATCAGTAATTTTCGAATTATCGCAAAATTTAGATTTTTCTTACATTTCTATGATTTGGCAATTTATTCTTAAGGGAATAGAGGAGCTTTCGTTTGTACCAAGTCATTTTCTTTCTTTTCAGATGTTAATCATGCGATTAGTACATCTAAAAGATTTGCCAAGTCCAGAACAAGTATTGGAAGATGTAATGAACTCTAACGTTGAAGTAATTTCAGAATCTTCTATTAAACCTGAAAAATCTATTCATGAGGAAAAAAAGCCTGGAACAATAATCAATCAAAGTTTAGCAAAACAACAGATTAAAAGTACTGTTCAAGAAAATATTGAAATTGAGCCAAAGAATGTAAAAAAAGAAAATCAGAATTTAGAGATTATTAGCTCATTTGAATCTTTAATAGAAATTGCAAATAAAAAAAAAGAAATAGAACTAAAATTTGATCTTGAAAGAAATGTTCGATTGGTAAAATTTGAAAAAGGTAAAATAGATATAAGTTTTAATGAAAAGTTATCTAAAAATTTTGTAAGAACATTGACAGAGAAGTTAAAATTATGGACAGGAGATCGTTGGGTAATTTCCTTATCACAAGATATTGGACAAAAAACTATCTTTGAGAATAAAGAAATGCATAAAAAGAAACTTTTTCAAGAAGCTTTAAATAGTGAAGTTTATAAAACAATAAAAGAAAGTTTTCCAAATGCTGAACTTACAGACATAGAGGAGATTAAATAATGGATTTTGGAGGCATGTTAAAAAAAGCTCAGGAAATGCAAAAAAAGATGTCTGATATGAAAGAATCTTTAAAAAACTTTCAAGTGGAAGGGATTGCGGGCGCTGGTTCAGTGAAAGTAATTCTAAATGGCAGTAATGAGATGATTAAGATTCATATAGATCCAAAATTATTATCTGAAGACAAAGAAATTCTAGAAGATCTCATTGTTGTTGCAACGAATAATGCTAAAGAAAAAGTAGAATTAAAAGCAAAAGAAGAAATGTCAAAAATTACAGGTGGGTTACCATTGCCACCTGGATTTAAACTTCCATTCTAAGAATGAAAAAAAATTCTCACCCTGACCTTGAGAACTTAATGTATCTCATTGCAAAATTGCCTGGTCTTGGACCAAAATCTGCAAGAAGAATTGCGTTATATCTTCTTAAAAATCGAGATAACATTATGAAACCATTGTCAGAATCTTTAGATAAAGTTCATCAAAATGTTGCGCGTTGTAATATTTGTGGAAATTTTAAAACAAACAAAATTGATTGCGAATGCAGTATAAAAAATAATTATGATCAGATATGTGTGGTAGAAAATGTTGCTGATATGTGGGCTCTTGAAAGCACCAATGTATATAGTGGGCAATATCATATTTTAGGAGGTACACTGTCAGCTTTTAATGGTGTAAATCCAGAAGATCTTTTAATTAGTTCTTTAGTTAATCGAATTAAAAAAAATTCCGTTAAAGAAGTTATTTTGGCAACAAGCGCTACGATTGAAGGACAAACGACAGCACATTACATAAAAGACAGTATAAAAAATTTAAATATTAAAGTTACAAAACTTGCTCATGGCCTGCCTGTAGGTGGTGAAATTGAATATTTAGATGATGGTACTTTATTCTCTGCCTTTAAATATCGTAGTTCAATAGGCAGCGATTCATAAAGCGTAGCTTGATTAATTAGCTAGATCTAGTATTTTTTTAAAATGGCTATAAGAAAAATCATAACTGAACCTGATCCAATACTTAGAATTAAATCTGAGCTAGTAAAAAAAGTTGATGGCGAAATTAAATCATTAATGAAAGATATGCTAGAAACAATGTATGCCGCACCTGGAATTGGACTGGCAGCTGTTCAAATAGGAGTTCATAAAAGAGTAGTAGTCATGGATCTTGCAAAAGATGATAGCCCTAAAAATCCAATGTATTTTGTAAATCCAGAAGTTATTTGGAAATCAGAAAAAAAATCAATTTATGAAGAAGGATGTTTGTCTTTACCAAAACAATTCGCAGAAATTGAAAGACCTGAAGAATGTCACATTAAATATTTAGATTTCGAGGGTAAAGAAAGAATTTTAAAAGCAGAAGGTTTAGTCGCAACATGTATTCAACATGAAATTGATCATTTAAATGGAGTATTATTTATTGATTATTTATCTAAATTAAAAAAATCTTTTATAATAAAGAAACTTAAAAAAGCTAAAAAAGAAAACGAAGAAGTACATACAATTTTTTAAAGGTACCCATGACATTAAAAATAATTTTCATGGGAACTCCAAATTTTGCTGTTCCTACATTAGAAAAAATTTTAAAAAACAATTTTAATGTTATTGCAGTTTATACTCAGCCCCCTAGTCCTTCTAATCGAGGTTTAAAAATTGAAAAAAGCCCAGTTCATTTAGTCGCTGAACAACATAATTTAAAAGTATATTCACCGAAGTCTTTAAAAACTGAAGAAGAATTTAAAATTTTTAAAGAATTAAAAGCAGATATAGCTGTTGTGGTTGCTTATGGACAAATTATTCCAGAAAATTATCTTAATTTATCTAAATATGGATTCATTAATATACATGCTTCTTTGCTTCCAAAATGGAGAGGGGCTGCTCCTATACAGAGAGCAATTATGAATAATGATCAAGATACAGGCGTATCTATTATGAAGATCGAAAAAGGTTTAGATACAGGACCAGTTTTGCTGCAATCAAAAATTAAAATAGATAATGAAATAAATACAGGACAATTAACAGAAAAATTATCAACTTTGGGAGCTGAGCAGCTTCTTAAAGCTTTAGATTTAATTAAAAATGAAAAAGCAGTTTTTACAAAGCAAAACGACAGCATTGCAACATTAGCAAAAAAAATAACAAAATTAGATGAAGAAATTGATTGGAAAAAAGACGCAAATGAAATTGTAAGAAAAATAAATGGTTTAAGCCCTAAACCTGGAGCAAATTTTAATCTTAATAATGAGAAAATTAAAATATTAAAAGCCAAAGAAGTTAAAATTCAAGGAAAGGCAGGTATGACACTCGATGATAATTTATTAATAGGTTGTAAAAATAACGCTATTCAAGTTGAAGAAATTCAAAGACCAGGTAAAAAAGTTCAGCAAGTAAAAGAATTTTTACTAGGGTTTAAAATCCAAAAAAATACCAAGCTATTTTAATGACAAGATTTAAATGTATCGTTGAATATGATGGAACTAATTTTGTTGGTTGGCAAAGACAAATTAACGGAAAATCAGTTCAAGAAACAATAGAGCAAGCAATTGCAAAAATAGCTGAAAAGAAAATCACTATTCATGGCGCGGGCAGGACTGATGCAGGTGTACATGCAGTGCATCAAGTTTTTCATTTTGATTTTGATAAACAAATGTCAGAAAGTAAAATTACAGATGCTCTTAACGCTCATTTAAAACAATACTCTATAAGCATTATTAAAACTCAATTAGTAAGTGACAATTTTAATGCAAGACATGATGCAAAACTTAGAATTTATAAGTATGTCATTATTAATCGATCTTCGCCCTTATCCATTGAAAAACACAGAGCGTGGCAATTAAAAAATTTATTAGATGAAAAAAAAATGTATGAAGCTGCACAAGTTTTAGTTGGAACTCACGATTTTACAGCTTTTAGATCTGCAGCCTGCGGTGCAGACTCACCAATTCGAACTATGAAAAATATTAATATTTATCGTGAAAATGATTATATTTTTAGTTTTTTTGAGTCACAATCATTTTTGCAACATCAAGTACGTTCCATAATGGGTTGCTTAAAATCAATAGGTGAGAATAAAATTTCAAAAACAGAATTAAAAAATATTTTAAATTCTAAAGATAGATCGCTTTGTGCAGTTCCTGCGCCAGCAGAGGGATTGTATTTAGAAAATATTATTTACTAGTTATTATTTAAAATAATTTAGTAAAATATTTAAATAAGTATTTTTAAGTTTTTTTAGATCTGAAATTTTTGCCATTTCATCAACTTGATGAATAGTTTTAGCAATTAAACCAAATTCAATGCATGGAGCTATATTATTTATAAATCTCGCATCTGAAGTTCCGCCTGATGTAGATAAAATTGGATTAATTTTTGTATTTTGTTTAATGATATTTTTTATCATAAAAACTGTTTTATTTGGCTTAGTCAAAAAAGACTCTCCCGAAACCTGATAATTAATTTTGTAAGTTGCTTTATATTGTTTTGTAATTTTAGTAAAAATAGAATTCAGTTTCTTTTTCAATGACTTTGAACTGTGAATATTATTAAATCTAATATTAAAAGAGGCTTTTGCCTCTGCGGGAATTATATTGTCTGCTGTATTTTCAATATTCATTCGCACAATTTCAAGATTTGAAGGTTCAAAACTTTTATTGCCACGATCAAGTTTTAACTCTTTTATTGTATTTAAAATCTTAACAAGAATACCAGAGGGATTATTTGACTGATGAGGATAAGCAACATGACCTTGAATGCCATAAACTGTTAAATGACCAGTCATGCTGCCACGTCTTCCAATTTTGATCATTTCTCCAAGACGATCTTCGTTGGTAGGTTCGCCTACAATACAAAAATCAATTTTCTCTTTTCTATTTTTTAATTTTTTTACAACTTGTTGAGTGCCGTTAATGGCTATTGTCTCTTCATCCCCAGTAATTAACAAACTAATTGAACCTTTAATATTTTTATTCTTTTTTACAAATTCGCTAACAGCGGCTATAAAACAAGCAATAGCACCCTTCATATCGCTAATCCCTCTACCAAAAAGTTTACCGTCTTTTATGACTGCCCCGAATGGATTAACACTCCAAGATTTTAAATCACCAACGGGAACAACATCTGTGTGACCTGCAAAACAAATATTAGGAGAACTTTTTCCAAGTCTTGCATATAAATTTTTAATTTTAGCAGTTCCTTTTTGTTGGAATTCCATAACTTCGCATTTAAACCCAAGCTTTTTTAAATTTTTTGCGACAACTTCGATTGCGCCATCATTTTTTGGAGTTATACTTTTACAACGAACAAGATCTTTTGCTAAAGCAACTTCGTTTATTATCTTTAGCATTTTATTCTCTTAGTAAATCGTTAACAGATGTTTTGCTTCTAGTTTTTTCATCGACAGTTTTGACTATCACTGCACAATATAAACTTGGTTTAGTTTTGTCTTCATTTGGAAGAGACCCAGAAACTACAACAGAGTAAGCAGGAACTTTTCCATAAAGAACTGTATTTGTTTTGCGATCAATAATTTTTGTAGAAGCTCCAATGTATACACCCATAGAAATAACAGAGCCTTCCTCAACAATAACGCCTTCTGCAATCTCTGATCGAGCTCCAATAAAGCAATTATCTTCTATAATAACTGGGTTTGCTTGTAGAGGCTCTAATACTCCTCCTAATCCAACGCCTCCTGAAATATGACAATTTTTTCCAACTTGTGCACAAGAACCAACTGTTGTCCAAGTATCAATCATTGTTCCTTCATCCACGTAAGCGCCAACATTTATGAATGAAGGCATAATTACCGCATTTTTTCCAATATAAGCAGATTTTCTAATCACTCCATTTGGAACCATTCTAAATCCAGCTTCTAAATATTTTTTTTCATCCCATTTAGGAGTTTTATGTTCAACCATATCGAACCACGCGGCATATGGTCCATTAAGAATTTTTTTTGAACTAACTTTAAAACTTAAAAGAATTGCTTTTTTTATCCATTGATGTGTATGCCAAGAGCCATTTTTTTTTTCTGCAACACGTATTTTACCTGCATCTAAATTTTCTAGAGTATCAAAAATAGCTTTAATAATTGTTGGGTCAGATTTTTGATTAATCTCAGCTCTGTCTTCCCAGGCTTTTAAAATAATACTTTCTGTATTCATGATTTAATTAATTAACAAATTACACTGCACAAGAAAATCATCTAATTTTTTTATTTTATGATGTACGTGATCACCTTCATGTCCTTCTTTTGCCCAATTATCATCATTTATTATCCATGCAGTTTGTATTCCTAGTTCGTGTGCTGGCATTAAGTTTTTTGCAATATCGTCAATAAATATGGATTGTTGCGGAATAATACCAAATTTTTGAATAAATTTTTCGTAAGGTTGTTTTTCAGGTTTTGGCCTAAAATCCGAATCTATAATATCAAATATAGAAAAAATATTTTCATCTAAGCATAGATTTTTAATAACATTTTTTGCGTGTTTTTTTGAACCGTTAGTAAAAATAAATTTTTTCCCAGGTAGTTTTTTTATTTCTTTGTCTAGTAAATCATTTTTTTTTAATAACGAATAATCAATTTCATGCACAAATTCTAAAAATTCATGTGGGTCAATTTTGTGGTGCTTGATTAAACCGTTAAGTGTTGTCCCATGTTGGTAAAAATAATTATTTTTAATTTTTAAAGCCTCTGTCGAATCCACTTTTAGTTTGTTCTCAATAAAACTTATCATCAACTTTTCTATGTTTGAAAATAAATTAGTATTTGGCGGATATAGAGTGTTATCAAGGTCAAAAATCCAAAACTTTACATTTTTGATTTGATCCATTATTTGACAATTAAAGTTCCTGCCCCAATATTTGAAAATAATTCAAATAAAACTGCGTGGGATTTTCTTCCGTCAATAATAACAACTCCATTCACGCCTGATTCAATTGCGCTTATGCAAGTTTTTATTTTAGGAATCATTCCACCAGTAATTGTTCCATCCTCTATTAGTGATAAAGCTTGCTTTATAGATAGTTCGTTTATTAAATTTCCATTTTTATCATTCACGCCAGGAACATCAGTCATCAGTAATAATTTTTCAGCTTTTATTTGATTTGCAATTGTTCCCGCGGCAGTGTCAGCATTAACATTATAAACCTGACCACTATCATCTAAGCCCATAGGGGCAATTACAGGAATAATTTTTTTTTTAAAAAAATCATTAATAATTTTAGTATCAATAGTTTCAGGCTCTCCAACAAATCCTAACTTTTGGTCAATAGGCTTTTTAATATGTATAATATTGTTGCTTCTAACAGTGACTGATTCTGCTGGAGAATTAAATTGTATAATTGATTTTTTTAAATCAGGGTTAATCTCATTAATCATCACATCTTCTATAATTTTTATTGCATCAGAGTTAGTTACCCTAAGACCGTCAATAAATTTACTTTCAATATTTTGTTCATCTAATTTTTTTTTTATTTGAGGACCACCACCATGAATAACAGCAACATTAATGTCTAATTTTCTTAAAATTGAAGCATCTTGGGCAAATGCTTTAGATAAATTTTGATCGAACATAACTTGCCCGCCGTACTTCAAAACAATCTTCTTATTCTTGTATTTATTGACGAAGACAGAAGCTTCTTGAATGTCTGGACCAAATTCTGGCCAAAAAGACTTTAGATCCATTAAACTGTTTTTGTCTTAGTTTGCCTCATAATGAACCATTGTTGACCAATTGTAAGTACGTTACTGATTGTCCAGTAAACTACAAGTCCAGATGGAAATGATGCTAACATTACTGTGAGCATAATAGGGAAGAATTGAAATATTTTTGCTTGAATTGGATCAATCGGTGCAGGATTCAATTTTTGCTGAAACCACATCGTAACACCCATTAGTATTGGCCACACGCCAATCATTAAAAAGCTAGGAGGTGACCATGGAATTAATCCAAACAAATTAAAAATAGTTGTAGGATCTGCAGCAGATAAATCTTTTATCCAACCAAAGAAAGGCGCTTGACGCATTTCAAGCGTTACAAATAACATTTTATAAACAGCAAAGAAAATTGGTATTTGAATTAAAATTGGTAAACAACCAGACAATGGATTGACATTTTCTCTTTTATATAAAGACATGATTTCTTGCTGAGTTTTTCTTGCATCGTCTTTATAAAGTTCTTTAATACGTAACATTTCTGGTTGAAGAACTTTCATCTTAGCCATAGATCTGTAAGAATAATTTGCAAGAGGAAAAAAAATTATTCGAACTAAGAATGTTATTACAATAATTGCAATCCCAAAGTTGCCTACGACTTTATAGATGTAGTCCATTACAAAAAATAGAGGTTTTGTAATGAAATAAAACCATCCCCAATCAATTGATAAATCAAATCGATCAATTTTTTCTTTTTCTGCATAGTCATCGATTGTTTTAACGTCTTTAGCTCCAGCAAAAATTTTTATATTAGATGAAGCGCTTTTTTGCGGAGAAATTACGGTTGCATCAGTCGCAACATAATTAGCTTTGTAAGTGTCTTTGTATGAAAATTCTACTTTGAATGATTTTCCAAACTCAGGTACAGCTGCTGCCATCCAATATTTATCTGTTATACCAACCCAACCACTATTTCCGTTATAATTTTTAGTTTCTTTTTTAATATCGCTGAAATCTTCTTCTTTTAAATTTTTATTTAAAACTGTAATAAACCCTTCGTGTAAAATATAGAATTTTTTTGTTGTTGGTTCTTGATTTTTTGTGATCTGAGAATATGAGTATAACTCAATTGCTTTTGCTTTATCGTTTCTGACAGTTTCAGTTATTTTAAATAAATATTTATCATCAACTTCAATTTTCTTGATAAAAGTAACACCTTCGCCATTATTCCATTGAAGAGTAACGGGTGTGTTAGGAGTTAATTTTCGGCCCTCTCGAACTTGCCAAACACTATTGTTGTCAGGAACTCTAACATCACCTTTTGTTGCCCAACCCGATTCAACAAAATAGCCTTCCAATGTTTTTTTTGGATTTAATAAAACAATCTCTTTACTGTCTTTCGAAATAT
Organism: uncultured Alphaproteobacteria bacterium; assembly: GCA_903869725.1. GTDB lineage: Bacteria > Pseudomonadota > Alphaproteobacteria > Pelagibacterales > Pelagibacteraceae > Fontibacterium > Fontibacterium scandinaviense. Next base: position 21,565 of record CAIQAD010000036.1, read on the forward strand.
CTTCTCTGTAATTTTTTAAAGTAATGTCATCAATTAATGCCCCTTTTAGAGAAATCGATCCTATTAGATTGTTATTTTCAATATTAATTCTGGATTCTCCTTTGATTGCTTCTGATCTTGAGACAATTTTACTTTGAGATTGAGCTTGTAAAGTTGGGCTGCTTATTTTTTGATTTTGCAATTCTACTTTTTTCTTAGCTTGTTGAGGGGCATCGATAAAATAAGACCAGCCTAAAAGAATAAGCATAGATAAAGTAACTGCTATAATTATATTTTTATTTTCCATGTTTTATTTTTTTTTGAATTACGGGATCATATCCAAAGCTACCACCTAGAAATTTGACAGGGTGGCATCTTAAAATTCTGTGAATGCCTTTAACCATACCCTTTAATAGACCATATTCTTTTAAAGAATCTATAAAATATACAGAGCAAGTAGGATCGTAGTGGCAAGCATTATGAAAAAAAGAAGAGAATATTAATTTATACCCTCTAATAATTAATATGAATAATTTACAGATTGCTTGTTCTAATTTTTTTATCATTTTATTAAATTAAATTTATACTTCAGTTCTTCAACCATGCTAGCAAAATTAATGTCATATACTTTTGTTTTTGCAAAAATTGCATACTTATATTTATTATTGAATGAATCAATCTCAGTTAGAGCTTTGTGAGTAGCCATTTTTAAACGTCTTCTTATTTTATTTCTTTTTACAGCATTTCCGAGCTTTTTTGCTGAAACAAAACTCATGTTGATAATATTTTTTTTTATTATTTCTGCTTGAGTATAATAAATAGTAAAAAGATCAGAACTTACTTTTTTTGAAGATAAAATTTTTTTAAATTGTTCGTTGCCTTTAAGACTTTCGAATTTTACTGTCCTAGGCATTGCTTAGGCCGATACAGTTTTTCTTCCCTTTAATCTTCTTCTTGCTATGACTTTTCTTCCACCTTTGGTTGCCATACGAGATCTAAATCCGTGTCTTCTTTTTCTTACGAGCTTACTGGGTTGATAGGTTCTTTTCATGATAGTAAAATAGAATTGTCGCTATTTATAGGTAAAATGCTAAAATATGTACAGTAAAAGTTTTTATGAAATTATTTGTTAAATGACACAAATTAAAAAAGTTAAAACTACTTTAGGAGTTACTTATTTAATTTTAGTTGCTTTTGTAGTTTTTGCATTTTTTTATTGGGAGATTTATAAATATTTTGCTCCTGAATTTATAAGAGCACACCGTCCAGAAATTATTGCATTCAAGCATGCGCATTTTACATTTCTTTTATTATCATTTTTTATATTTGGAATTATTTGGGTTTTTTTACTGGGATTTGGAACGCCACTCACAATTACTTCAGGAATTATTTTTGGTCCTATTTGGGGAAGTATCGTAGCTATTTTATCGGAAGCAATAGGAGCAAGTTGTCTTTATGTTTTTGCAAATATTTATTTTAAAGAAACTGTTTTTAAATATTTAAACAAAAGATATAAAAAATTAACAAAACATTTTAGGGAAAACGAGTTAAGTTATTTTACATTTCTAAGACTAATTCCTGGAATTCCATATCAAATAATGAATTTGTTACCTGTATTATTTAACATGAGATTAGAAAATTATTTTTTAGCGACAATTATTGGTACAGCACCAATGACAATTATTGTTGTAAGCATTTCATCTGGTATCGCAGCGCGATTTGAAGGAGGCGAGAGATTATCTTTAGCAATGATTCAACAGCCTAGAATATATTTGCCTATTATAGTTTTAGGAATAGTTGTGTTATTGTTAAATTTTGCTAAGAAAAAATTTTTTAAAAATTAAGTCTTAATTACATTAGATTTTAAAATAAAAACAAGATAACAATTTCATAAAACACATCATAAAATGCGCCCGTAGTTCAATTGGATAGAATGCCAGACTACGAATCTGGAGGTTGTAAGTTCAAGTCTTGCCGGGCGCGCCAATTTTAAAACCTAAATAATATTTTAATTTGTAAAATTTGTAATATTGTTGTATTTTTTTTTTATGCGCGTTTCTAGAAATTCTAAATTATTTATTCCTCGTTTAGAACGTTATTATGATAATCTAAGTCCTATATCGTATCCATTAATTCGTTTTACTGCTGGAATCATGTTTGTACCTCATGGGTTTAATAAATTATTTTCAGATTTACAGGGTACGACTTCTTTTTTTTCAAGTGTAAATTTAGAACCAGCATATCCGCTTGTTATATATATCGGATGCTTAGAGTTTTTTGGCGGAATATGTTTAGCACTTGGTTTTTTAACAAGAATATTTTCTCTTCAATTTATTGGTTTGCTTGGAGTTGCAATATTTCACATTCATTTAAAGAATGGTTTTGTTTGGGTCAAAGGTGGAATTGAATATCCCTTATTTTGGCTTCTGATTATGATTGCAATTTTCTTTAAAGGTGGCGGCAGAGCATCAATTGATTATAGTTTGCCAAAAGAATTTTAATTTATGTTTAAATATTTAAATAATTTGCCTTTAAATAAGGCTGTCATTGTTTTCATTGTATTGATTGCAGCTATTATTTTTTTAATAGCTTATTTAAGCTAATTTTGCTGGTGAGCACCCACACTAATCTGTGGGAATGAAAAATAAAAAAGGGATTAATGTGAATGCTCCTAATAATAATTAGATCGTAATTATTAAGATTTAATTACAAAAATATTAAATATTTACTTCTTAATGCTGAATAGCAGTCAGATGGTAAAAATAAACTCCAAGTCCTGAGCTAAAAACGATATCTCCAAATAGTCCGTGTTCTAAACTTACTTTAACCAAAGAATTTGTGGTAGAATATATGTAAGCAAAAATTATACCCCCAAAAAAAGTAAAAATTAGTACAATCGGATTCATAAAGATAACATGAGCAAAACTAAATAAAAAAGCATTAACAAGTACTAAAGTAATTTTATTATCAAACAGATGTTTATATCTTTTAAAGAAGAAAGTTCTGTAAACAATTTCTTGAGGAAAAGCAGATAAGATTGGATAGACAAAAATTATTATCATCCATAAAAATAAATTATATTTTGGCAAATCTAAAAAATTTTTTTGGTCGTAAATGTATGAAAAAATTAAAATAGCTGAACCTATAAAAAAAACTCTTAAGAATTGATATTTGAAAAATTTAGGATTTGAGAATTCATCTTTATTAAAAATTTTAATTTTTTTTTTTTTAAAATAGATCACACACATTAATGCAACAGCATTAAGGGTTATAAACATTACTAAATTTGATTTAGACTCTATAATTGATAAAGGCACGCCTATAAATAAAAGAACCATTTCACAGAATCTGATCTGTTTATCTAAATTGGTATTTAAGATTTTAATCGTCATGCAAATATTGCATTATTTTGATTTTGTTACAGTTTTATTAAAAAAAATTTTTTAACAAAAATGTAACATATTAATGATTCTCTAGAAATATTGATTCGATTATAAATTGTATTTTATGGAAAAAAAATCGCATAGCGATGAGAGAAAATTTTTTAATTATAAAACAATTTGGATTTCTGATTTACATCTTGGGACTCGCGGTTGTCAGGCAGAATTATTGCTTGAATTTATAAAATATAATAATTCAGAAAAATTATATTTAGTTGGCGATATTATAGATGCTTGGGCTTTAAAAAATAGTTGGTATTGGCCACAACTTCATAATGATGTTGTGCAAAAAATTTTAAAAAAAGCAAGAAACGGAACTAAGGTATTTTATATATCAGGTAATCATGATGAAATTGTAAGAAAGTTTACTCCTATTACTTTTGGTGAAGTTAAAATTGAAAATCAGTTAATTCATGAGACTGTCGACAAAAAGAAATATTTAATAATTCATGGAGATCAATTTGATGGTGTCATGCAGTATGCAAGATGGTTAGCAATTTTAGGATCAATTACTTATGATTTTTTAATTTATTTTAATCGTTACATTAATTTTTTTAGATCAAAATTTGGATATGAATATTGGTCATTGTCAAAATATTTGAAATTTAAAGTCAAAAATGCTGTAAAATTTGTAAGTCAGTATCAAAAATTAATAGTCAATTATGCAGTTCATGAAAAAGTAGATGGTATTATTTGTGGTCACATTCATAGTCCAGAGGATAGTCATTTAAATAACGTTCATTACATTAATGATGGCGATTGGGTTGAAAGTTGTACTGCTCTTGTAGAACATTTTGATGGTCGACTAGAAATTATACATTGGATTGAGAAGCGAAAAGAATTAATTCTAAATCAACAAAAAGAATTTACAGAGCTTAAAATAGCTTCTTAATGCGTCAAAACAGAATCTTACTTGTTACTGATGCTTGGCATCCACAAATTAATGGTGTTGTTCGTACAATGGAAAAAATGGCGGAAGAATTAAAAAAAATGGGACAAGAAATTTTTTTTATTACACCACAAGATTATAGAACTATTCCATGTCCAACTTATCCTGAGATAAGATTATCTATTAACGCTTATCCAAAAGTTTATAGAAAAATTAGAGAAATTAATCCTAATGTTGTACATATTGCAACTGAAGGCCCATTAGGATTCTTTGCAAGAGGTTATTGTATTGACCATAAAATACATTTTACAACTTCTTATCACACAAAATTTCCTGAATATATTAAACAGCGTTTTAAAATTCCTTTAAAAATTACTTATGCCTACTTAAGATTTTTTCATAAACGAGCTGCAAAAATTTTAGTTACTACCCCAACAATGGTTAAAGAATTATCTAGCCGTGGTTTTAAAAATTTAGTTGTTTGGGCAAGAGGAGTTGATCATTCAGTATTTAGTAATACGCCCAAAAAAAAATTATCTTATAAAAGTCCAATTTTTATTTATGTTGGTCGAGTTGCAATTGAAAAAAATATTAAAACTTTTCTTAATTTAAAACTTGAGGGTAGTAAGATTGTAATTGGAGATGGACCGCAACTAAATGAATTAAAAAAAAAATATACAGATATAAATTTTTTAGGTGCTATGAATGAAAAAGAAATAGCAGCATATCTTGCGGCGAGTGATGTTTTTGTTTTTCCAAGTAAAACAGATACTTTTGGAATTGTTATTATTGAAGCTTTAGCAGCAGGTGTGCCTGTCGCCGCTTATCCAGTTCCGGGCCCAATTGATATTTTGCAAGGCACTAGTGTTGATTGTTTAGACGAGGATCTTTCAATATCTATTAAAAAAGCATTAAAAATTAATAGAGAAGATTGTAAAAAAGTTTCAGAAAAATATACTTGGGAAAACTGTGCTAAAATATTTTTAGACTCAATTATTCCTAATTTTTAAGATTTAAGGTCACCTCTCTTAATTGTTTAGCAATATCAATGTTTTCTTTATTATGAAAAATTTTACTATCAATTAGTTTTCCACAAGTTGCTTTAAAGTTTTTATTTTTTTTATTGAGAAGTTCTTTAATAAAAAGAATTCTTCTTAATTTATAATTACAAAAACCAACGATTTGAAATATAAAACTATTTTGTCCATAAAAATAAATAGGAAGTATTTTACAATAAACTTTTCTTAATATTGATCCAAGTAATGTCTTCCATTCTTTTTCAACTGCTTTTCCAAAAATATTTTCAATTGTTGCAACTTCACCTGAAGGAAAAATAATTAATAATCCTCCAGCATTTACGTATTCAATTGCTTTATTTTTAGATTCAATATTAATTTTTGCAGCTTCTTTAGTGCCATCAAATCTAAGTGGAAATAAGTGTTTTTTTATATGATCTACAACAGCTATTTCTTCATTTATAAGAATTTTGAAATCTTTTCTTTTTAAAGAAACTGCTGTGCAAACAATTAAGCCATCTAGTATCCCAAACGGGTGATTTGCAACAATAATACATGCTCCTTCGTTTGGTATATTTTCTCCGTTTAAAATAAAATATTTTATATTTAAAATTTTAAGACTTTTTTTCCAGAAATTTTCATTTAATTCAGAATCGTTATAATATTTCTGATATAATTTTTTTATATACTTAAAACCAAAAAGAAATTCTATTAGAGATCTCATGGATCTTAAAATAATAATTAATTAATATATCATGTTTAATATTGATCAATATTTAGAACCTATAAATATATCAAATAACATATACGAATTAGAATGTTCAATTTGTATAGGAACTTTAGAATCAAATGAATGGTGTAAAATAAGTTGTAAACATTTATTTCATAATGAATGTATTAAAAAATGGTTAGAAAAATCAAAATCATGTCCAAATTGTAAATCTGAATTGAAAATAATCCAAATTTCTTATTTAACTAAAAAAGAAATATTAATTTATAATAAAACAACAGAATTTATTAATCAATTAGATGAAAAAAATAAAAAAATAATTATAAACTTAGCTAAAAATAATTATACTAAAATTAAAGTAGAAAGTTATCAAGATTTAGATTTATCTCTCCTACTTATTGATTGGTATATATTAAAACATTCCAAAAAAATGAATGACCCGTTATATGATTCATTTCGTCAACAAAAAATAATGTATGGAAATAATTTATTTGAAATATTTACACTTAATACATCTAAATTAATTGAATATCGAATCAATAATCAAATTATTAATTTAACCTTTGGACAAGCAAATTTTTTTTGCTGGTTTATTAAATTAAATGTTCTTAATCAAATTATTAATTTTTACAAATTATTTATGTCTCAAGAATCTTTTTATTTAAATGGAATATATAGTGAATTAGATGATTTATATAAGCAAATAGAAAATGGTATCGGATTTATAGAAAAATTATCAAAAATATTAGA
>CAIQAD010000037.1 GCA_903869725.1 uncultured Alphaproteobacteria bacterium
GCATTGATGATAGTTGTATTATGCGATAAAATACCGTTGGTATAATATCTATGATTAGCAGAATCCACTGTAATGTCAAACATATTTTCTTCACGGTCGCGGATGTTTACAGAAGAAACAATATCTATGCCATTGCGAGTTTGTATTTTATTGCCAGGGCTAATATCTTTAACAAACTGCTGAGAGAATTTCTCATTAAAAATAATATGGTCATCGGCACATTCTAATGTTAACCCAGCTTCTGTTGTTAACTCCCATACTCGATATGGCACTGTTTTCATTATTTTAGAAACTGGATGCCAGCCGGTATCGGTCTCAATCTCTAGATTTTCTAGATCAAAGCTATCGACAAATTTTCTAGTTACTGTGTCAGAAATTGAATACATTGTTTAATTATTTCCTCTTTGTTTTTCTTGAAAATTGTTCTATTATCTTTTTATTATTTTCTATATTAGATTCTAAAACTTCGAATAATAGTTGCTGATACAAGTCAGCTCTAATATTTTTAATAGCATTATCCAAGATATCTTTACAGTTGTTTTCTAGACTGTTGTTCCAACGCGGCATTGTATAATTCTCCCATGGTTAGTTCGGTTATTTCACCAGTTTTGGCGTTTCTAACTCTCACTAACGCATTTATACAAACACACTTGCCAGTTCCGTTACGGGAACCTGTGTCATCTCCGCCGAGATCCATGTTAGATCCTAGCACCAATGTAAGATTTTCTTTGTTAAAATCTACAGCCTGGGTCTGTGCGCCCACGCTCATGAAATTCTTAACAGTGAGATTTTTAATTTTAAATGACATATTGTTGTATTAAATTATTTGTAGGCCGGATTTTGAATAAACCCAAAATTCAAAATCATACCCTTGAGCCAAACATGCAGTCTTTTTTGCTTGATTTTTTTCATATTCTTTGATATATGTCCAATCTGATTTTACTTCAATTATTTTATTTTTAGAAATTATAAAAATATCAGGATAATAAATCTTATTTTTATCATTAAAATAATATTTGATTTTTGGTATATCTTTTCTCTCATTAATAATATCAGATTCTTGATAAGTTTTTAATAAATCAGTTAGTGCCAATCCTTCGCACCCTTGTATTTTTTTAACAACACCACTTGGAAATGTAAAATATTTCCACCTGTGTTTTTGATTTTTTTCAAAAATTTCAGTAACTTGCAACGGGTTTTCAACACCATATTTTTCTAAACAAGTATTTGCTCGTTTTTGATTAATTAACACTTTATCTAAATTTTTCCAAGTGTCTTGTTTTTGTTTTATTAACAGCGCATGTGCTTCTGAATTTTTTCTATAATTTTTGTCAAACGTTTGATCTTTTTTATTTTTAATATCTTTAACTTTACTAATATTGTCTACACCGTATATTTGTAAAATTGTATTTTTTGCAGATGTGCGATTATTATAATTCTCGTCACCGTGATTCTGTAGTTTTGTTAATTTTCCTTTATTAGGGTTTTTAAAATTTTCATTGCCGTATTTTACTTTACAAGTTTCTTTTTTTCTACGTTGTATTTCTGGACAACTTGAGACACTTTTACTACAACAAAATATTCCATTTTTAAATTGAAACTTTGATAACTGCTTACAATATTCACAAATCATTATATATTTCCAATAATAAGTTAATGTCAAACGAGTCTGACTCAACTGTATTTATACTAGAAACAATAATTTGATCAACGCTTTCAAATAATCCTTCTGGGTTATCATCAATTACGCCATCTAAATTAGTTTTATCTTGTATTAAACTAATTTCTCTAATATCATAATTTTTAGTAAATTCTTCTTTAATATAGTTTGCTTCTTCGAAACTAATATCAATA
>CAIQAD010000038.1 GCA_903869725.1 uncultured Alphaproteobacteria bacterium
AATTTTTAAAATTATTGAATTTCAAAATATATTTTCTTTTTTCATTTTTATAAATTACTCAATGCTTGTTATATATTTACTGCTATTAATAAAAGAAAAAGCTCATAAATTTTAAATCTAAAATATTAGCTTTAATGTCTTCTAAGGAAAATTTATATGAGTAATATTTGAATCTAATTCAATATCCGCAAAACTTTTCTTATTAATTAAATTTTTTGCAACTGCATTGTTTTTTTGGAATAGGCACGCTGAACAATTTTTTCTAGGGTCAAAATAGGGTTTTACTTTTTCTTTAAACAATTTATTTACTTCGGTATTTTTAACCGTGCCCCACTTTGCGTAATTAAATTTTCTTTCTGATTGAACATTTTCAATTTTATAATCTATTTCTTGCTCACCTTCGGCTAATACTGTCACGGAATCACATGGGTAGCAGTAAGAAAACCCATTTTCCTCATGACCGGTAGTATCCCAAAAAGTATTAAAAACCTGTAAGTAACACTGACCTTCAGACCAAATATTTTCTGCTTCTTGTTTTGTGCCATGATATTTTAGTTGATGAAAAATTTTTGTCTTTGGATTCCCATTAGAATCGATAAATCCAAGTTTAAGCAATCTATTGGAAAGGTCTAAATGACTTTTTAATTGATAATTTCTAGTTAAATTACAGTCAGTAAGAACACGAACATATTCACAGTTCCACTTAAATGAAGTTTCATTAATTCTATTAAGCAACTCATCATCTGTCCAAGGTCCATACACATAGGACAAACCTAAAGTTATTTTGGGATTATTAATTATATTAGAAGGTATGTATTGTAGATTAAATTTCCCATCAGGATAAAAACTTGAAGCATCCTCTGGTGTTATTGATATTCTTATCCATTGAAATTTTTCATATATTTTTTCTGGAATGTTCTTTGGAAAACCGTTGGTAATTAGTCCTAATGATATATCTTTCTCTGACAACCAATTAACAAAATCATAAAAATGAGGCCATAAATTTGGCTGCCCTCCTCCAGACAATATCAAACCTTTTAATCTTATGTCCGAATTAGAAATTTTTTTATAACTGTCATTATATTTTGAAAAATTTTTTATATTAAAATCTGCCTGATCATAATACAAAGTATTTATAAAATTTTTTGCCTCTTCAAGATTTATGCAGTCTTTCTTATTTCTGCCGATTGTTGAACAAAACTGACATCTTGACATACACACTTGATGCAAGGTCATGGTGGCCCTAATAATGCTTCCGAAACCTGTGTCTTGATACTTTTGAAATATTGGCCAATGAAATTTTAATTTGTCTCCTGTGGAGGTAAAATTTTTTTCTTTAATAGTTTTAATATGAAGAACATCTTCAGGTAGAATATTTTTAGAAAATGAATTGCCGTTTTTGATAGAGGAAATATTGTCTTTAATTAAATATAAGCCTTCGGTAATTCCTTTTCTTTTAATATTATCAAAAACATAATTTATATTACTGGTATTAATATTTTCTGAACCAATTATATTCAAATCGGAGTCCAGTAACTGAACTTGCGTATGGTCGGCAAAATGCTTACCTCCACTCTTATGTTTAATCCTTAATTTTAAATTATTACTTTCGTTAGTAAAGAAAGCCTCTAAAATATAATCGCCAAAATTTTCTGACAAGTGCGGTTGTTTCATATTTTTTGTATTATGAAAAAACCATTTCCTTTAGGATGATTTTCAGTCCAATTGTCTTTTATTCCCTTTACGACATAGTCGAATGATAAAATTTTCCATCCATTTTTATTAAAAATTTTTTCCCACCATATTTCATTGTTCATTTGCACATGTGATTTATCGAGATGATACTCTTTAATTCTAAATTTTTTATTATCTCCTAATGGAATTACATGAAACATTTTATCTGTTTTTTTTTTATATAAATTTAAAAAATTGGATATTTGATTCGTAGTCAAATGTTCAAGAACATCTTTTGATATAATCCAATCAAAATTAAATTTAAAAGGTATAAGATTCTTATTTTGGGGAATTAGTTTACAATATTTTTTTACATCTGAATCTAAGTTATCAATAGCATAACTCGAAATATCAACTCCATAAGCATCGATACCCAAAAGTCTTAATGACTTAACTAAAAAACCTTTAGAGCAGCCAAAATCTAAAATTTTTTGATCTTCTTTCAGATTCAGAAATTTAACAATATTGAAAGCCATTGGAATAGTTAATTCTGGCATCCATCTGTAATTTAAATAACAAGATTTTTTTGAGGTCACTCCTTTCTCAAAATAATTTTTGTCATAAAAATCTTTATTTATCATAAAAATATCATTAATTAAAAGAAGTCATATTTTATATATAAACGTTATCTATAAAACTATATAAAAATCTGATAGTTATCATTTTTGTCTAAAAATTAATTTAAAATTACCACATAATATATGGAAAATATCTTGAATATAAAAATAATCATTAAATTTATTTTAAAAAAATTTGGTATGCGCATAATCAGTGAACATGCCTATCAAAACCTTTGTTCAAACATAAAAAATCTTAATCTTTCTGAGAAAAAATATAAAAAATTTTTGACAGTAAATAAAGAATCTAGATCAGAGTTAAAACAAGAAGGTTTTGCGCTTTTAGAAACGAATTTTAAAACCAGAGGATTTTTTGTTGAAATTGGAGCAACAAATGGTTTCTATGCAAGCAATACTTATCTCTTGGAAAAAAAATTTAAATGGAAAGGAATTTTAGCTGAGCCCGCTAAAATTTGGCATGGTGATCTTTATAAAAATAGGTCTTGTTTTATTGAAAAAAATTGCGTCTGGTCTTATTCAGGTAAAATAATAAATTTTTCAGAAACCAAAATACCCTCTTTTTCTACAGTAAATAAATTCACTAATAAAGACATGCACAAAAATATAAGAAAAGATTCTAAAAATTATAAAGTTAACACTATTTCATTAATTGATCTTTTAAAAAAATATAATGCTCCAAAAATAATTGATTATCTATCTATAGATACAGAGGGAAGTGAATTTGAAATACTCGAAAAATTTGATTTTAATTCTTATAAATTTAATTTTATTTCTTGTGAGCACAATTATAATTCCAGTGTAAGAAAAAAAATTAACAATTTATTAAAAAAAAATGGTTACAATATAAAATATAGTCAATATTCAAGTTATGATGATTGGTATGTTAGTAATTAATTATTAATCAAAATATCTAATAACATTGTAATTTGTATCGAAAATTTTTTTCAGTGCATAAATCAAGCCAATTGAGCTATTAGTAACGGTAAGCTTAACGTGTTACCACGCTTCCACACCCGTCCTATCAACGTCGTAGTCTACGACGGCTCTATAGGAAGAACTAGTTTTGAGGTGAGTTTCTCGCTTAGATGCTTTCAGCGATTATCTCTTCCGTATTTAGCTACCCGGCACTGCAGCTGGCGCTACAACCGGTCCACCAGTGATACGTCCAACCCGGTCCTCTCGTACTAAGGTCAGCTCCTCTCAATTCTTCTACACCCATGGCAGATAGGGACCGAACTGTCTCACGACGTTCTGAACCCAGCTCACGTACCACTTTAATTGGCGAACAGCCAAACCCTTGGGACCTGCTCCAGCCCCAGGATGTGATGAGCCGACATCGAGGTGCCAAACACCCTCGTCGATATGAACTCTTGGAGGGTATCAGCCTGTTATCCCCGGCGTACCTTTTATCCGTTGAGCGATGGCCCTTCCACTCAGAACCACCGGATCACTATGACCGTCTTTCGACTCTGCTTGACTTGTCAGTCTTGCAGTCAGGCAGGCTTATGCCATTGCACTCAACGATCGATTTCTGACCGATCTGAGCCTACCTTCGCACGCCTCCGTTACTCTTTAGGAGGCGACCGCCCCAGTCAAACTACCCACCATACAGTGTCTTCCAGCCGGATGACGGCATGGAGTTAGATATCAAAAATAACAAGAGAGGTATTTCACTGACGACTCCATGATAGCTAGCGCCACCACTTCAAAGTCTCCCTCCTATGCTACACATGTCATTTCTAATACCAATGTAAAGTTGTAGTAAAGGTGCACGGGGTCTTTCCGTCTAACCACGGGAACTCCGCATCTTCACGGAGAATTCAATTTCGCTGAGTTGATGTTGGAGACACCGGAGCAGTCGTTACGCCATTCATGCAGGTCGGAACTTACCCGACAAGGAATTTCGCTACCTTAGGACCGTTATAGTTACGGCCGCCGTTCACCGGGGCTTCAGTTCGATGCTTGCACATCTTGCTTTAACCTTCCGGCACCGGGCAGGCGTCAGACCCTATACATCCACTTACGTGTTAGCAGAGTCCTGTGTTTTTGTTAAACAGTCGCTACTCCCTGGCTTGTGCCACCTTACTCTGCTTGCGCAAAATAAGGCCCTCTTTATCCCGAAGTTACAGAGGCAAGTTGCCGAGTTCCTTCAACATCATTCTCTCAAGCGCCTAGGTATTCTCTACCAATACACGTGTGTCCGTTTAGGGTACGGTCTTAATGATGGAGTTATTTCCTGGGACCTCTTCAAGGCAAGTTCAATCCAATAAGAACTTACAATATACGAGATCCGTCACTACCATCAGGTCAAGGAATATTTACCTTGTTCCCATCGACTACGGCTTTCGCCCTCGCCTTAGGGGCCGACTAACCCTGCGAAGATTAACTTTACGCAGGAACCCTTGTATTTTCGGCGACAGAGTCTTTCACTCTGTTTATCGCTACTTATGTCAGCATTCGCACTTCTGATATCTCCAGGACCCCTCGCGGGTATCCCTTCGCAGACTTACAGAACGTTCCGCTACCAGATAAAATGTCCGTAGACACTTTAAATCCACAACTTCGGTACGTAGTTTGAGCCCCGTTACATCTTCGGCGCAAAGTCTCTTAATTAGACCGGTGAGCTGTTACGCTTTCTTTAAAGGATGGCTGCTTCTAAGCCAACCTCCCGGCTGTTTTGGAGTCTTCACATCCTTTCACACTTAACTACGATTTTGGGACCTTAGATGGTGGTCTGGGTTTTTTCCCTCTCGACGATGGAAGTTAGCTCCCACCGTCTGTCTATTGAGAAACAATCTTGAGTATTCGGAGTTTTATTAGGTTTAGTAAGAATTTCTTCCCCCTAGCCTATTTAGTGCTCTACCCCTCAAGATCTTATTATTCAACGCACTACCTAAATAGTTTTCGCGGAAAACCAGCTATCTCCCAGTTTGATTGGCCTTTCACCCCTAATCACAAGTCATCCGAGCCTTTTTCAACAGGCACCGGTTCGGTCCTCCAGTAAGTGTTACCTTACCTTCAACCTGCTCATAACTAGATCACTAGGTTTCGGGTTCTTATCCGTACAACTCATCGCCCTATTCAGACTCGCTTTCGCTACGCCTACACCTTTTCGGCTTAAGCTTGCTGCACAGATAAAGTCACTGACCCATTATACAAAAGGTACGTCGTCACTCATATAGAGCTCCGACTGATTGTAAGCGTCCGGTTTCAGGTTCTATTTCACTCCCCTAATAGGGGTTCTTTTCACCTTTCCCTCACGGTACTAGTTCACTATCGGTCACTGAAGAGTATTTAGGCTTAGAGGGTGGTCCCCCTATCTTCAAGCAGGATTTCACGTGTCCCGCTTTACTCAAGAATACTATTTGCTTTTACCTTTACGGGGCTATCACCCTCTATGGCAAATCTTTCCAGATTTTTCTAGTTGTACAAATAATACTACAGGCCTGTTCCGCGTTCGCTCGCCACTACTGACGGAATCTCAATTGATTTCTTTTCCTCTAGGTACTTAGATGTTTCAGTTCCCTAGGTTATCTTTTCATACCTATGTATTCAGTATGAAATAACTCTTATAGAGTTGGGTTTCCCCATTCGGAAATTCTCGGATCAAAGTTTACATACAACTCCCCGAGACTTATCGCAGTATATCACGTCCTTCATCGGCTTTCAGTGCCAAGGCATTCACCAGACGCCCTTAAACGCTTGATTTATGCACAGAAAAAATTTTTCTGTGTAAATTGAATTTTTAAAATTTGTGAAAAATAAATTTTTCACAAGGATATAAAAATATTGATACAAATTAACAATGTTAAAGAATTTCTCTAAAATTTGGTGGAGGATAGCGGGATCGAACCGCTGACCTCCTGAATGCAAATCAGGCGCTCTACCAGCTGAGCTAATCCCCCTAATAAAAATGGTGGGCCGAGAAAGACTCGAACTTTCGACCCCACCCTTATCAAGGGTGTGCTCTAACCAACTGAGCTACCGGCCCTTTTGTTGACTGAACTCTTCGGCAAACATTTAGAGATCTGGAAGAGAAACGAGGACGGCTACAATGTACAATGTTAAGTGATAGTTCAAAAATAAATTTTTGAACTGTCCTTAGAAAGGAGGTAATCCAGCCGCAGGTTCCCCTACGGCTACCTTGTTACGACTTCACCCCAGTCGCTGACTATACCTTGGTCAAACGCCTCCTTGCGGTTAGCAATTTGCTTTAAGGTAGAACCAACTTCCATGGTGTGACGGGCGGTGTGTACAAGACCCGGGAACGTATTCACCGTAGCACGCTGATCTACGATTACTAGCGATTCCAGCTTCATGCTCTCGAGTTGCAGAGAACAATCCGAACTGAGGTAACTTTTTGAGTTTAGCTTAGCGTCGCCACTTAGCATCTCACTGTCATTACCATTGTATCACGTGTGTAGCCCAACCCGTAAGGGCCATGAGGACTTGACGTCATCCCCACCTTCCTCCAGCTTATCACTGGCAGTTCTTTCAGAGTGCCCAGCATTACCTGATGGCAACTAAAAGTAGGGGTTGCGCTCGTTGCGGGACTTAACCCAACATCTCACGACACGAGCTGACGACAGCCATGCAGCACCTGTGTCCTGTCCGGCCGAACCGAAGAGTCTAGTTTCCTAAACTCGCGACAGGCATGTCAAGGGTTGGTAAGGTTCTGCGCGTATCTTCGAATTAAACCACATGATCCACCGCTTGTGCGGGTCCCCGTCAATTCATTTGAGTTTTAACCTTGCGGTCGTACTCCCCAGGCGGATTGCTTAACGCGTTAGCTGCGATACTGAAAATAAATTTCCAACATCTAGCAATCATCGTTTATGGTATGGACTACGAGGGTATCTAATCCTCTTTGCTACCCATACTTTCGCGCCTCAGCGTCAGTGTTGATCCAGAAAGCCGCCTTCGCAACTGGTGTTCTACATAATATCTACGAATTTCACCTCTACACTATGTATTCCGCTTTCCTCTATCAAACTCTAGTCGAGCAGTTTTAATTGCAGTTCCAAAGTTAAGCTTTGGGATTTCACAATTAACTAACTCAACAGCCTACGCGCGCTTTACGCCCAGTAATTCCGAACTACGCTAGGTCCCTTCGTATTACCGCGGCTGCTGGCACGAAGTTAGCCGGACCTTATTCTTAGGGTACAGTCATTATCTTCCCCTACAAAAGAGCTTTACAACCCAAAGGCCTTCTTCACTCACGCGGCATCGCTGCATCAGAGTTTCCTCCATTGTGCAAGATTCCCCACTGCTGCCTCCCGTAGGAGTCTGGGCCGTGTCTCAGTCCCAGTGTGGCTGATCATCCTCTCAGATCAGCTATTGATCGTAGCCTTGGTAAGCCATTACCTTACCAACTAGCTAATCAAGTGCGGGCTCATCTTATGGCATTAAAACTTTCCCCGTAAGGGCTTATCCAGTATTAGCATCGGTTTCCCAATGTTGTCCTGAACCATAAGGCAGATTCCCACATGTTACTCACCCGTCTGCCACTCAGTATTGCTACTGCGTTCGACTTGCATGTGTTAGGCGTGCCGCCAGCGTACGTTCTGAGCCATGATCAAACTCTCAAGTTTAATAACGGCGTACACAAGCTTTTAATGTGTATTAAAAAATACACCTTGTACAAAAATTACTTTGTATAAGTTTGTTTAAAAACGTGTACAGCCAAATTTTTTTACAAATATAGCCGTCCACATTTCTCTTCCAATTTACGTTTTTAAAGAGCTCAACAAAGCAACAAGAAACCTTGTTAAGATTTCATTTTGCTCTGTTTAAATTTTAGTAATTTTGTCCCTAAATAATTTAATTATTCAGGACAAGGGAAGATGTATGTATGACCAAATACCCTGTAAGTCAACAACAGCATCGCTAATTAAATGCTCTAAAAACTATGGTTTTAGCGATCAATTTATACTTAATTGCAACTAAAAGATGATCTTTGAGGTGACTCTAAAAAACTTATCATATATTTAACACCGGATGCTAAAAAAAGCCATCAGCTACATAAAGGGGGGAAGAAAGTTTTTAATGAATCGATCTTTAATTTTTTTAATTGTACCCTCATTTATAATCATATTTTTTTTATTTCAAATTTTTAATAGCCCATTAGAAAAAGAAAATAAAAATGTCCAAGAATTAGAAAATAATTTATCTAATATTCAAAGTTTTTTTTATAATCAATTTAATCCTTCGACTTTTAAGATTCAAATTAATCCAAATAACGGTGAAAGTTTACAAAAGATTTTATATAATCAAAAAATCTCTGGAAACAATATTGGAATTGTTCTTAACGCTTTAAGAAAAGACTCAAACATTAATTCTTTAAAAACAGATCAAACAGTCTCTGTAATTATTAAGAAAAATAAAAATGAAAATATAATCTCAAGACTATCTATAAATTTAGATGGTGTTAGCTCAGTAAATGTTTTTTTAAATACAGAAAATATTTATGAAACAAAAAGAATTACTAAAATTCTCACCAAACAAAATCATTATGTTGAAACAACAATTGGTAGAGGATTTTACGTTTCTGGAAAAGAAGCAAATATTGAAAACAATATAATGTTACAACTTGGAAGACTATATGGATTTGAAATAGATTTTCAAAGAGATCTGAAAGACAATGATAAGATCAAAGTATTTTATGAACGATATTTAGATGATGATGGCATTCCTCAAAAAGTTGGAAATATTTTATTTAGTGAAATAAAAAATGCTAATAAAGATATTGTTTTGTATCGATTTGAAAAACCAAAAGGTGGCTTTGGTTATTATACTCCTGAAGGAAAAAGTATTGAACGTAGTTTGATGCGAACGCCAATTAACGGCGCTCGTCTAACTTCTAAATTTGGTTGGAGAATTCATCCTGTGTTAGGTTACAATCTTTTTCATAAAGGAACGGACTTTGCTGCTCCTGTGGGTACTCCTATTTTTGCATCAGGCGCTGGCACAATTGAAGCAGTGGGTTATAGAAATGGTTATGGAAAATTTATAAGTATTAAACACAGCTCTGCATACAAAACAAATTACGGCCACTTGTCAGATTATGCAAAAGGAATTGTTCCAGGAGCAAAAGTTTATCAGGGCCAAATTATTGGTTACGTCGGTGTTACTGGATACGCAACTGGTCCACATTTATATTATGAAATTGAAATAAATGGAAAAAAAGTAAACCCTCAAACTGTTCAATTACCTTCAACTGCGCCTTTAAATAAAAATTTAAAGAACGTGTTTGATATTCAAAAGAAAAATATCGACACTTTAATGACTGCTTACTCTGCTAAAAAAGATTTAAGTTTAAAGAAATAAATTAAATTTATTGATTTTCTTCAACTTCAGATAAATTTTGAACTTCTGGATTTGCTTGCGGTTCGTCTAAATGAACCCCTGGAATTTTGTTAACAATTTCAACAGGCTGTTCAGAGCTTGTTGGATTAGCTGACGATTCCGTTCTTTCATGCCTATGCGGCGGTGCTATTCTCGTATAATGATCAGCGTGCTGGTAATAATTTTCAGCTAAAATAATGTCGCCACTTGCTAACGCTTCTCTTGCAAGGTTATTATATTTTTCAACTAGTTTATGAGCGCCATGAGCTGAATTGTTATTTCTAAATCCGTTATTACCATTATTATTAAAAGAATGTTCTAAATTTTGCGGTCTGTTAGATCTAAATCCATTACTTGGTCTTCTCATTCCGCCACCTCTTTGATCTGGTCTTCTTCTTGCGGGTCTTCTTACGAAATTATTCATGTAATTATTAATTATAAATATGTTTGGTAAATTTTTTTTATATTATAGTTGCGACTAGGCAACGAACTTGTCTATTTATTAAAGTATATTTAGTTAAAAGTTTAAAATTATTTTTACTTAAATAATTTGCTATTGTTCTAAACTGATTATCACCAATTTCTAATGCTAGCAATCCATTTCTTTTTAAGATTTTTGACCCCAAATATATAATCTTTTTTAGCAAATCAATGCCTTCAGTGCCACCTTTTAAAGCCATTTTAGGCTCATAATATTTTATTTCTGAACTTAAATTTTTAATTAAATAATCAGGCAAATATGGTGGATTAGAAACTAATATATCAAATTTTTTACCTAAAAATAAATCTTCAAAACTTATATTTTGTAAATTTAAACGGTTATTTACTGAATGAAATTTTGCATTTTTTTTTGCAACTTCAATTGCTTTTTTAGATTTATCTATGGCTAAACCCTTTGATTTTTTAAGTTCTTTTAGTAATGAAATAATAATGCAACCAGAGCCAGTTCCAATATCTAAAATATTTAAAAATTTATCTTTGTTATTAATTTTAGACAATAAAACATCTAATAAAACTTCAGTTTCTGGTCTTGGTATTAAAACTGAGTCATTAACGTAAAAATCATGACTCCAAAACTCTTTTTTTTTAACAATATAGGCAATCGGTTCTTTTTTTACTCGTCTATCAATATATTGTTTAAATTTACTAACTATCTCTTCATCAATTTTTTTATTTAATTGAGAAAAAATAGAATTACGAGGAATATTGATGAGATCAGAAATAAGAATTTCACTATCTAATTTAGCGTTTAAAATTTGATTTTTTTTTAGCTCAAGCTCACCAAAACTAATTACTTCTTTGACCAACATTTATGTTTTTAAATTTTCTAGCTGTTCTTCTTGGAACTGAATTTGTAGCGCATCGGACAACTCTTTAAATGCATCTCCTGATAAAAATTCAGTAAGCTTATAAAGCGTTAAGTTAATTCTGTGATCCGTAACACGTCCTTGTGGAAAGTTGTAAGTTCTTATTCTCTCAGAACGATCTCCTGTTCCTATTTGGCTTTTTCTAGTTTTTGCCCTTTCTTTTTCTTGTTCCATTCTTTGTAATTCATAAAGTTTTGATCTTAATATTTTTAAAGCCTTAGCTTTATTCTTGTGCTGTGATTTTTCATCTTGCTGTGAAATAACAATACCGGACGGAATGTGAGTTACTCGAACTGCACTATCTGTTGTATTAACCGATTGGCCGCCTGGACCACTTGATCTAAAAACATCGATTCTTAAATCTGCATCATTAATTTTAACATCAACTTCCTCAGCCTCAGGAAGCACAGCAACTGTTGCAGCAGATGTATGTATTCTACCCTGCGTTTCTGTATCTGGAACTCTCTGAACTCGGTGTACACCCGATTCAAATTTTAATTTTGAGAAAACATTTCTTCCAACAATTGAAGCGATGATTTCTTTGTAACCGCCACCTTCACTTGAAGATAAATTAATTACTTCAACTCTCCAACCGTTTAATACAGCAACTTTTTGATACATATTAAATAGATCTGCTGCAAACAATGCTGCTTCCTGCCCGCCAGTACCAGCGCGTATTTCAATGATTGCGTTCTTTTCATCCGCTTCATCTTTTGGAAGCAAGAAAACTGTTAATTTTTTTACACACTCTTCCTCTTCTTTTTTTAAATCTTTTAATTCATTTTCGGCCATTTCATAAAATTCTTTATCAGTTGCCTTGTCTTCTAAAATTTTCTTGGTGCTTGCTAAATCTTGTAAGATTTTTAAATAAGATCTTGCATGATTTATAATTTCACTAAGATTTGAATATTCTTTAGAGTTTTGAACAAACTCATCTTTTTTAAGATCTGGTTTTGCTAAAATAATTTCAAGCTCATTGAATCTGTTTACGATATACTCAACTTTATCTACGGGAATCATACTTAATTAATTAGATTGTGATCTGATTTGCTCTGCTTTTTTTTCAACTAAGCTTACAATATGATCGACAATTTCTTCACTCGGTACTTTATGGTCTGCAAGTCCAGATAAGTAAATCATATTGTTTCCTTTACCTCCGCCTGTAAGACCAATATCTGTTTGAGAGGCTTCACCCGGTCCATTTACAACGCAGCCAATGATTGAAAGCGTTAAAGGTTCTTTAATGTGAGACAAACGTTTTTCTAATATTTCAACTGTTTTAATAACTTCAAACGCTTGACGCGCACAAGAAGGACATGAAATAATTTTAACACCTCTATTCTTTAAATTTAAACTTTTTAATATTTCTAAACCAGCTTTTACTTCATTTACTGGATCTGAGGATAAAGAAATTCTAATGGTATCACCAATTCCTTCGCTTAATAGCATTCCAATTCCAATTGAAGACTTAATGGTACCTGCAAAATAACTGCCAGCCTCAGTAATCCCAAGATGCAATGGGTAATCACATTTTTTAGAAAGCTGCCTGTAAGCATTCACAGCTAAAAAAATATCAGAAGCCTTAACGCTTATTTTAAAATTAAAAAAATCTAAATCTTCTAAAATTTTAATATTTCTTTCAGCACTCTCAACTAAAGCTTCTGGACACGGTTCTTTATATTTTTCTAATAAATCTTGCTCTATTGATCCTCCATTAACGCCAATTCTAATGGAACAATTATAATCTTTTGCAGCTTTTACAACTTCTTGCACTCTATCTTTTGAACCAATGTTGCCAGGATTAATTCTAAGACAGCTAGCGCCAGCAATTGCAGCTTCTATTGCTCGTTTATAATGAAAATGAATATCAGCAACGATTGGGGCATTTGCATGCTTAATTATTTCTTTTAAAGACTTAGTAGACTCTTCATCCGGGCAAGAAACTCTAACAATATCAGCTCCTGCTTCAACAATATCATTAATCTGTTTTATTGTGCCTTTTACATCTGTAGTTAAAGTATTTGTCATAGATTGAACAGAGATAGGAGCGTCTCCACCAACTAAAATATTTCCAACTTTTATTTGTCGCGTTTTTCTTCTAGGAATTTCTCGAAAGGGTCTAATGGAACTCATAATAATTAATCAAGATCAAAAGCTGAATGAATTGCAGCTACTGCTTTTTGTATTTGCTCTTCATTAATTAAAACGGATATTTTTATTTCTGACGTAGAAATAACCATAATATTAATTTTTTCTTTTGCTAGAGAATTAAACATTTTATAAGCAACTCCTGGATGAGTAATCATTCCAGCGCCTACAATTGAAACTTTTGAAACTTTATCATCATAATCAATTTTTTCACATTTTATTTCTTTATTATTTTTAATAAGCTCGACTGATTTTTTCAAATCTTCTCTTTTAATTGTAAAAGTAACATCAGTTTTTTTATGATCAGATGATATATTTTGAACAATCATATCAACACTAATATTATTTTCATATAAAGGTTGAAAAATACTTGCTGCAATTCCAGGCCTATCTTCAACGCCTTGCAAAGTGATTTTTGCATCATCCTTAGAATAAGCAACTCCTGTTATTACTTTGTCGTAAGAAATTTTTTGATCATTTGTAATTTGAGTTCCTTCTTTATTTGAAAAAGTGGAACGAACATGAATTTCAACATCGTTCATCATTGCTTGCTGAACAGAATTACTTTGCATAACTTTTGCTCCTAAAGTTGCCATCTCAAGCATTTCCTCATATGAAATTTTATCAATTTTTTTTGCTTTTGGATTAATATCTGGATTAGTCGTGTAAACTCCCTCAACATCTGTGTAAATCTCGCAGTAATCAGCGTTGATACATTTTGCAAGTGCTACTGCAGAGGCGTCAGATCCGCCTCTTCCTAAAGTCGACAGTCTAAAATCTTTTGTAACACCTTGAAATCCAGGAATGACTGGCACCTCGCCTTTGTCTAAAGAAGCATTTAATTTTGAAGTTTCAACATATACGATTCTTGAATTCTTATGAGAACCTTCAGTGACAATAGGTAGCTGCCAACTTTGAAAAGATCTAGATTTAATTGCAAGCTTTCTTAAAGCGCCTGCAAATAAAGTTGAGGTGACTTGTTCTCCGCTTGCAAGCAAAGCATCATATTCTTCTGCATTAAATTCTTGATCAATTTCTTTTGATTTTTTTATAAGATCATTTGTAACGCCAGCCATTGCAGATACCACAACTGCTATTGTGTGACCTTCGTCAATTTTTTGCTTAATAAGTTTTGCGGCATTAATAATTCTTTCTGTATTTGCAACAGACGTTCCACCAAACTTAACTACAATTTTACTCATGAATATTGAATTATAACTTAAAATTTAGATTTATAATTACTCCTATGTTAAATATTTCGCAACCAAATGAATAACAATATTAAAAATAATCAAACAGATGATGAGAATGAAATAAAAAAATTCTCTGAAATGGCTTCGGAATGGTGGAACCCAAAAGGTAAATTTGCTCCTCTTCACCATTTTAACCCTGTGAGATTAGAATATTTTGTAAATCAAATTAAAAAACATTTTTCAATTGCACCTGACAAACAATTTCCATTTAAAAATTTATCTATTCTAGATGTGGGTTGTGGTGGAGGTTTAATCTCTGAACCGATGGCAAGACTTGGAGGCAAAGTTACAGGTATTGATGCGTCTTTAAATAATATCAATGTTGCAAAATTTCATGCTAAAGAAATGAATTTAGAAATTAATTACTTAGACGTGACTCCTGAAAAAATGACAAAATCTTATGATGTAATTTTATGTCTAGAAATTATTGAACATGTTGCTGATGTAGATTTTTTTATTAAGTCTTGTGAAAAATTGCTTAAAAAAAATGGCATCATTATCTTTTCAACACTTAATCGAACAATTAAATCATTTTTATTAGCAATTATAGGAGCTGAATATATTCTAAATTGGCTACCTAAAGGCACACATAGTTATGATAAATTTTTAAAACCTGAAGAAATTATAACAAACGCTATAAAATATAATTTAAGTCTTAATGAAACGATGGGATTTGTTTACAATATTATCTTTAATGAATGGAGAAAAAGTAAAGATATAAGCGTTAACTACGCTTTAAGCTTTACAAAAAATTAAGCGTTTTCTTTTTCAACCCAGGGGATTGTCTGAACTTCTATTCCCTCTTCCTTTAACTCGTTAGTTTGTTCTAGACTTGCAGTTCCATAAATATTTCGTTTTTTTTTTTTGTCATAATGAATTGCTCTAACTTCAGATACAAATTTATCTCCAACATATTCTACGTTTTTTTCAACATACTCTCTTAATTCTTTTAGCTTTGTTTTAACATTTTTAAGAAACTCTTTTTTGTGATCTAAATTATGACTAACTGTATTTTTAGAAGATGTACCAATGCTAGGAGCCATTATACTTTTTTTAACTGTTTTGGTGCCACCACAAGCATAACAAGAAATCAAATTTTTTTTATGTAACTTGTCGTATTCAGAAGAACTCTGAAACCAGCTTTCAAATTGCTCACCACAAGAGCATTCTAGATTATATTTAATCATTCTTTTTATATAAGAAGACTTAACTCGAACTTCAAATATTTATTTTTTATTAAAAAATAGAATAACTTTGCCAATATTTATTCCAAATTTTGACATGCTAGCAATATTAATTAGATAAGTTTTGTCTTGCAAAAACATCCAATCATCGAAACTTACCTTATACTTTGATGAACCTACCGGAAGATCAAAATCATATTTCCAATTGAATGCATTACCTGAGGTTGATCCGGCGGCCATGCCAATTACTCCTGGTGCAAATCCTTGATATTGATTATTTCCAATTTTTTCAATTTTCCATTCTCTATAATCTTTTGTTCCATCATCATAAATAAAATCTTCTTTTAACACCAAGTATTTTCCGTCCCATGTTCCATGTATGTCAACTTTAAAGCTTTTTTTAATGTTACCAAATCTATCTTCAAAAACTCCTCTAGCTTCTGTATGACCGTTAAAATATTCTTCTAATTTTAATAACGGCTGTTTATTTTGAAATTGATCTAATTGCATAGTTGAACACTGTGTAACACTAAAAAAAACAAAAATAGCTAAAAAAATTCTTTTAAATCTATTTCCAAAATCCGTAATAATTTTCATCGATTTTTTTAATTAATCTAGTGTTAGCTGGTAAAAATTTAAACTTACCAAGTTCGTTTCTCTTTATCCAGTGTATTGTTTGTCGTTCTTTAGATTTTATTTTTCCTCTCCATTTTTCGAGCAAATATATCATTATTACAATAATGCTCTTTTTGTAACGATGAGTAACAATGTCAATTTGTTTTAGATTATTAATATCTATCTTAACGCCAATTTCTTCGAACAATTCTCGAGCTAGACATTGCTCAAAGCTTTCTGATGAGTAAAGTTTGCCCCCAGGTAATTCATAATAACCACTTAAAAATTTATTTTTAGGTCTTGTAGCAATTAAAATTTTATTTTCTCTTTTTAAAATAGCAGAAGCTACAAATATAATTTTCATAATTCATATTTATCAAACTTGACATTAAAACAATCGTTACCTATATCAAGACAATCATATATCAAACATGACATCAATTCTCGATCCTCTACAATTAGGAAATTTAAAAATTAATAATAGAATAATTATGGCTCCTCTAACCAGAATGAGAAGCAAGCAACCAGGTAATATTCCTTGGGAGTTAAATGCAACTTACTACGCACAAAGAGCAAGCGCTGGATTTATTATTACTGAAGCAACTCAAGTTTCTCAGCAAGCACAGGGGTATCCTGGGACTCCTGGCATCCATACTAAAGAACAAGTTCAAGGATGGAAATTAGTGACAGATGCAGTGCATAAAAAAAATGGACGTATTTTTTTACAACTTTGGCACGTTGGAAGAATTTCGCATTCTTCCCATCAACCTAATGGAAATTTACCTGTGGCTCCTTCTGCAATTCCTGCAAAAAATTCGGGGACATACACTGCTGACTGGAAACCTACTGAAATTTTAACTCCTCGTGCTCTAGAAATAAATGAAATTGATTTAATTGTTAAAGATTTTGAAAATGCTGCAAAAAATGCAAAAGAAGCAGGCTTTGATGGAGTCGAAGTTCATATGGCAAATGGTTATTTGCTAGATCAATTCTTACAAGATGGCAGCAATAAAAGAACTGATGAATTTGGTGGCTCGATACAAAATAGAATTAAGTTTCCGCTTCAAGTTTTAGATGCAGTAATTAAAGTATGGGAAAATGATAAAGTCGGCGTTAGACTTTCTCCTTATGGAAAATTTAACGATATGAATGACTCTAATCCTATTCAATTATTTAACTATGTTTTAGATGAGTTAAATAAAAGAAAAATTTTATATGTTCATATGATTGAACCAAGAGCAACTAATGCGGGTGGTAGCGACCAAGATGTTAAAGATGGAAGTGCACCATCTACTTCAAAATTATTTAGAAAAAAATTCAATGGAATTTTTATATCTGCTGGTGGTTACGACATTAAAAACGCTAAACAAGTAATCGAAAGTAAGGAAGTTGATGCTGTCGCCTTTGGTAGAATTTTTATATCTAATCCAGATTTACCAAAAAGAATTGAATTAAATAAAGAACTTAATTCTTATAAACGAGAAACTTTCTACGGGGGAACTGAAAAAGGATATACTGATTATCCCTTTTTATCTTAAAAATTTTATTTGTTTTGCTTAAATTATTGTCCTTCTATAATCTAATCTTTAAATATTATAAAATATAAATGCCTACTATTTTTAGCTACATCTTACTTACTATAATCACTATTTTTCCAGTTCTCAGTTTAGGAACAATGATTTTTTTCACTTTTATATTAACGCCAACAATATTTAAGTTTTTACCTCAGGCTCATGCCGTTCCATTCGTTAGAAAATTATTTCCAATTTATTATATTTTCAATTCAATACTAATATTAGTTACAGTTCTTTCAATTGCATCGCTGCAGATATTTAATGCTATATTTTATGCAAATTTATTTGTTTTTACATTATTTTTAATTTGCCACTTTTATTTAATGCCCGCTATTAACAAAAACCAAGATAAAAAAAATAAACGACAATTTAAAATACTTCATGCTAGCTCAGTTGCTATAAACTTTGTTCAAATCTTTATGTTGCTAGTGATCACTTACTGGCTATTCGATTATTAATTTCACCCTCACATAAAATATTATGCAAGGGTGAATTTTAAAATTTAAAGATTACTGAGATGTGCAAGTTCTAGTTCTTGTGACTGTTCCGTCGGTGTTTTTAATTTCCGCCCAAGGACTGCATTTTTCTGTTTGACTAGTTTGAATAACTGTATTTGTTGGTTGTTGAATTATAACAACATTAGGTTGTCTAGGTTGAGCTATTTCATAGCCAATGACTCCACCAACAATTGCTGGCACAACCCACACCCATCCACCTCCTCGATATTCATAATGCCCATGATAATAAGGATGGGCGTAAGATGAAGATGCGATAATTAAAAATAATAGCGTTAAAAAAATTTTTTTCATTTGTTTTTCCTTTCTAATTAATTGTTTGGAATTATTAAGTAAGATTGTGTTATTTTATAGACCTAAGAAAGTCTTTTTTTTAAATATTTACAACCTAAATAAGTAAATTCAGAAAATAACGGCATAAAAGTTCCAAAGAAAAAGGACCAAAATAATAAGGCATCACTAAGTATTGAACTAAAATTTTCTTTCTTAAAAAGGTATCCAACTAATATTGATTTAGAGTAATCTTCACTTGGAAACAGCAAGAGACCGACGATTAAGCCAGTTGATATAAATAATATTGACTTAAAAGCTGAAATTTTTTTCTGATATAATCCTTTAAAGACCACATAAGCACATGCACAACATAATAAATCAGCAATTAGAAATAAATACAAAACACTAAATTGAAATAACACAATTAAATAACAAATAATAACAGCAATTATCACTGCAAGATTTGATAAATTTTTTTGTTTTTGAATATTTCTTATATTAAAAAAATCCTTTGAATGAACAATTGTAAGACTTGAAATTGAATTTAACAATGAATCAACCGTGCTAATACAAAGACAAGTTGCAAAAATTAATATTACAAAAGATACAATTTGATTATTTTTTTGAAGAACAATTGAAAAAAATGCAAGGTCTTGACTAAATTTTAGATGATTTAATTTTGCAATACTACCTGTTAAACCCATACAAAAAACAATTAGGTAAATAATAAAAAAAGCAATTATCAAGCTTGTTACTAATACTTTATTATTTTTAGCAGCGTAAACTCTTTGCCAATTACCTTGATGAAATAAATTTGTAGCTGCAACAGCTATAAAAAAAACGTAACAATACTGTAAAGAATTAACTAACGATTTATTATCGAGTTGCAATAGTTCTTTGTGTAAAATATTTAAATTAAGATGAAGATAATTTTTAAAAATAACTACATAAATTAAATAAAAAAATAATAATATTATTGTAATAAATTGAACATTGTCTGTTCGAATACTTGCTTTTAATCCACCTATCAAAACATAAGTTACAACACAACAAAGAATAATGCCTGAAGATATCCAGACTGAAAGTCCAGATATGTATTTTATTAATTCCGTAATCGCCGTGACTTCTGCACACAGATAAATAAAAACGTAAAAAATCATCAAACAAAAAATAAATTTAAAAACATTGTTGCCAAATTTTTTAATAACTATTTCTGTTAATGATTTTCCTTGTGGGAATAACTGTCTCAATTGTTTGCCAAAAAAAATTAACAAAATCATTGTAAAAGAAGTGCCTAAAGCATAACCAACAATAGAGCCAAGACCACCATCAATTGCAGCAGTTGGTGGACCAAATAAAATCCAAGAACCTAGAGAAGACGCAACTAATGTGCAGGTTAATCTAATAACACCAACATTACGATCAGAAACTAAATAACTAGTAAGATTTAATTTTTTTTTTGAAAAAAGAGTTCCGATAAATAAAAATACTAAAGCAACAACTGAGGTTGAAATTAATCCTGAATTTTCAGAGATAAAATAATTATTCATAATTTTTTCCTAATTGCATTACCAATCAAGGTTCAAGGGTATAATCTCAGCCTTTTATTAAAGGCACCCCTAAATTAATAAGTGCTTGAATCTTACTTTAATTTTTTAAAAAGAAATATAAAATAAATTGAAACAGCGGAGAATAAATTCCCCGCTGTTAATCTAGAATTATCTAATTTAATTAAAACGTTTTTGAAGCGCTTAAATTGAAGTATTCTTTAGTATTTTTGCTAAGATTACTTAAAGTTTTATTATCTTTGCTAGCGTTAATGTAAGAAGCTCCAAAAGTGATATCATAAAACGATTTCGAAGCTGTTAATGTAAGTGTGTCAGTATCTTTTTCAAAAATACCATAACTTGCATTTGTTTGGAAAGTTCCAAAATCATAAGAAGCGTCTAACTCAAAATAATTTTTATCTATATATTTTTTTGGTTGTGCACTTAGATAACCGCCTGTATCATTAATAGCATACTGGAAGCCTAAAGTATAAGGTTGCTTATCAGGAGCAAAACTTACTTTTGTGTAATATTCTCCGAAATTAGGATTTTCTGTTGCTTTTGATTTTGTGTAACTAGGATAGTTAACTGAAATATATCCAAGATCAACAGATACTGGACCAAATGCTCTTCTTAATCCAGCGTAGTAATCATTTTCCATATGAGCACCCGCAACTGTAGGAGTACCCCCTTTTGTCATTGAGTCCCAGTTTCCAATAAATATATTTGTATCACCGATCAATGGTCTTACAAAATCAAAACCGCCATTAACAGCAGGCTTTCCACCATTTTGTTCATAACCACGGAACACATAGTCACTGTTAACACCAAGGTTTAAAGTTAATGTTCCACCTGCCACATTAAATCCTGGACCAGATGGTGCCGGCGCTGCAGCTGGTGTTGCTGTTTGAGAAAATGCAGCTGTTGCAGAAAATAAAGATGCGCTTAAAGCTAGTGCTATAATTTTTTTATTTTTCATTTTATTAATTTGTTAAATTGTTATTGGGTGCTTAATAAATGAATCCTTTATTATTGGTAGGTCTATTATTGCATAGCAATGATGTTTTTTTGGCATGTTGCAATAATACAATTATGCGTTTAACACATAATGATTTATCATAAGTAATTTAGTGGAAGACTGCTTGTTTGTTTAATTTCTTCCATAGAAAATGAGGTTGCAACAGCAAATATATCAATTTGATCGGTAAGCTTAGTATAAAATTTATTATATTCATCCATGGTAGGCACTAAAACCTTAAGTAAATAATCTATATTTCCGCTTAATCTGTAAAATTCAACCACTTCAGGCATAGAATTTATAATATTTATAAATTTTTTTGCCCATTCCATATTATGCTTGTTTGTTCTAACTGATACAAAAGCTACAGTCTTAAGATTAAGTTTATTGCGATCTGCAACGGCGACTTTCTTTTTTATATAACCTTCTTTATATAGCTTATTAATTCTAGCCCAGCATGGGGTTGCTGAAAGGTTAACTTTTTTGGATAATTCAGCAATTGGAATATCGGCATTCTCTTGTAATTGAGATAATATTTTCTTATCTATTTCATTCATAATATTTAATTCTAATTTTCGTATGACATTTAGAATAAAATACTATTTTAAGCTATATAAATTATTATTTTTAACTTATTTTTCTATATATATTGTATTTATTAGAAATAAATACTAAATCAGCTCCACAAATTTAAAAGGAGCAAACATGACATTACAATTAAATGATGAAGCACCAAATTTTACAGCGAAGACATCTGAAGGCGATATCGATTTTCATAAATGGTTAGGAAATAGTTGGGCAGTACTTTTTTCTCACCCAAAAGATTTTACACCTGTGTGCACAACAGAACTTGGTATACTTGCAAAATTAAAACCTGAATTTGATAAAAGAAATGTAAAAGTTATTGGGCTTTCTGTTGATGAATTAGGAAACCATAAAACTTGGTCAAAAGATATTGAGGAAACCCAAGGATATAAACCAAATTTTCCACTAATTGCAGATGATAACAGAAAAATTTCTGATCTTTATGGAATGATACATCCAAAAGCAAATGATACACTAACTGTACGATCAGTGTTTGTCATTGGACCAGATAAAAAAATTAAATTAACTTTAACTTATCCTGCAAGTGCTGGAAGAAATTTTGACGAAGTTTTAAGAGTAATTGATTCTTTACAATTAACTGCAAAACATAAACTTGCTACTCCTGCAAATTGGAAGCCTGGTGAAGATGTAATTATTTCTACTACTGTTTCTGATGAAGAGGCTAAAAAACAATTTCCTCAAGGGTGGAAAACTTTAAAACCATATCTTAGAGTAATAAAACAACCAACTGATAAATAAAAAATGTCACAAACTTTATTAAGACCAAAAATAAATCGTAACCCACTAATTATTTCTTTATTATTGTTAATAGCAGGAGCTTATTATTTGTCTCAAACAGTAAACAATTCGCAAGCCGCCCTTTTTATTGTTGGTGGGCTTCTAGGAGTATCTTTATATTTTGCCTCTTTTGGTTTTACACAGGCTTGGCGGATATTTGTTTCTAGCAGAAAATCTGGTGGACTAAGAGCACAAATGATTATGTTAGCAATTGGAGTAATATTATTTTTTCCTTTTTTAAATCAAGGCTTTGTTTTCGGTAAACCTGTTGTTGGAAATATTGAGCCTATAAGTCTTTCAGTTCTTGTTGGTGCTTTTTTATTCGGGGTCGGTATGCAACTTGGCGGAGGTTGTGCTTCTGGAACTTTATTTGCGGTAGGTGGAGGGAACACAAGAATGATTATAACTTTAATATTTTTTATTATTGGATCTGTATTAGGAGCTTATACTTTTAGCTCTTGGTCTGCTTGGCCAGGTTTTCAACCCTTTTCTGAGATACAAGGCTGGGGTTTGTGGCCAGCTTTGTTAGTAAATTTGATACTATTTGCATTAATTTACTTCGGCGCATCTGCTCTTGAAAAAAAAAGACATGGAAAAATTCAATCAATCAATCATGTTGAAAATAACAAAGAATCCTTAATACATGGCCCATGGCCTTTAGTTTGGGGGGCTATTGCATTGGTTATATTAAATTTTGCGACACTTGCCTTAGCTGGAAAACCTTGGGGTGTAACTTCAGCTTTTGCGGTATGGGGAGCAAAAATACTTTACAGCACTGGTGTCGATGTTACTCAATGGGCATATTTTTCAAAACACCCTGAAGTAATTACAAATTCTGTTACAAAAAATGTTACCTCTATAATGGATTTTGGAATTATTATCGGAGCAATTATTGCAGCTTCAACTTCTGGAAAATTTGCTCCAGTTTGGCACATAAATAAACTTGCAATATTTACAGCAATTGTCGGTGGTTTATTATTAGGTTTTGGTGCAAGACTTTCTTACGGCTGCAATATTGGATCATATTTTAGCGCAATAATTTCTGGAAGCGCGCATGGTTGGCTTTGGTTAATTTCAGCTTTCTTAGGTAGTTATTTAGGCGTTTATATAAGACCCTTTTTCGGAATGGCTGTTGAAAAATAATTGCAAGACTGTAAGTTAATTATTTTTAAAGTTTTATAATTAACTACAAACATGAGCAATTCAAAAATAATAAATCTAATTGGTAACACGCCATTAATTTATTTAAATAGAGCATCTGAATTATCAGGCTGCAAAATTTATGGCAAAGCTGAGTTCTTAAATCCTGGTCAGTCTGTTAAAGATAGAGCTGCTCTTTACATTATAAATGACGCCATCAAACAAGGTAAATTAAAAAAAGGTGGAACTATTGTTGAAGGAACAGCAGGTAATACTGGAATTGGAATAGCTTTAGTTGCTAAAGAACTTGGAATTAAAACAATTATTGTAATTCCTGAAACACAATCGCCTGAAAAAAAGCAGACTTTAAAAGATTATGGAGCTGAACTTATAGAAGTTCCAGCAGTTCCCTATAGCGATCCAAATAATTACGTGAAATATGCAAAAAAAGTTGCTGAAGAAAAGAATGCTTACTGGGGAAATCAATTTGATAATACGATTAACCAACAAGCTCACATTGAAACAACAGCACAAGAAATCTGGACACAAACTAACGGTGAATTAGATGGTTTTGTTTGTTCTTCAGGCACAGGAGGGACTATTTCTGGCGTTTCTATTGGTCTTAAAAAACATAATAAAAATATCAAAATTGCAATAAGTGATCCACATGGATCAGCTCTTTATAATCATTTTACTACCGGAGAATTGAAAATAAATGGTAGCTCAATCACAGAAGGAATTGGAACATCAAGAATTACTGAAAATTATAAAGGGGCAATACTCGATCATGCATTTCAAATTAACGATACTGACGCATTAAATAACATATTTGATTTATTAAAAAATGATGGATTGTCTCTTGGAGCTTCTTCTGGAATTAATATTCAAGGCGCAATTGAACTTGGAAAAAAAATAGGACCTAATAAAATTATTGTAACGATACTTTGTGATATTGGACAACGATATGCGAGTAAATTATATAACATAGAGTTTTTAAAATCAAAAGGACTGCCAAGTCCAGAATGGCTAAATGATTATCGACAAAAATAAAATTAAAACAATTACAATTAACAAGCCTTTGAAGCTTGAGTCTGGTCAGACTTTGGACAACTTCGTAATAGCTTACGAAACGTTTGGAACTTTAAATAAAAATAAAGACAATGCAATTTTAGCATTTCATGCTTTGAGTGGCGATCAATTTGCAACTGGAACAAATCCAATAACAGGAAAAGATGGATGGTGGGTTACGGCAATTGGAGCAAATAAAGCAGTTGATACAAATAAGTATTTTGTAATATGCGCTAATGTTTTAGGCGGTTGTATGGGAACAACTGGTCCTACAGAAATTAATCCAAATACAAAAGAAATTTATGGAACAGATTTTCCGCTGGTGACAATTAAAGACATGGTCAACGCTCAAGTATTATTACTTGATCATTTAGGAATTGAAAAAACTTATTCAGTTATTGGAGGATCGATGGGTGGAATGCAAGTTTTACAATTTTGCTCATTATTTAAAAATCGCACTTATTCTGCAATCCCTATTGCATGTACAGCAAGTCATTCAGCACAAAATATTGCGTTTAATGAACTTGCGCGCCAAGCAATTATGGCTGACCCAGAATGGGATTCTGGAAATTATTTAAAAAGCAAAAGAAACCCAAGAAATGGATTATCGATTGCTAGAATGGCTGGACATATTAGCTATTTATCTGAGGAAGGGTTGCAAGCAAAGTTTGGACGCAGACTTCAAGAAAAAGGTGCACTTAAATTTTCTTTTGATGCCGATTTTCAGGTGGAGAGTTATTTAAAATACCAAGGCAATGCGTTTGTTGATCGATTTGATGCAAATAGCTATTTATATTTAACACGTGCAATGGACTATTTCGATTTATATCGAGAAAATAATGGCGTTTTGTCCAATGCTTTTAAAAATAGCAAAACTAAATTTTGTTTAATTTCATTTTCAACAGACTGGCTTTATACAACAGCTGAAAGTAAAAAAATTCTAATTGCTTTAAATTCTATTGGAGCAGATGTTAGCTTCGTTGAAATTATAACTAATAACGGACACGATTCTTTTTTATTAGATGAACCTGAATTTTTAAAAAGTGTTAAAGGTTTTTTAGATTCAAATTACGAAAATTTTAAAAAGAATTAATAACTAAATTAATTTTTTTTAATTTAGGCCTTTGCCAAAGCTTGCTCAATGTCAGTTATAATGTCATCTGGATGCTCAATTCCAATTGATAATCGAACATACCCTGGAGTTACTCCAGCTTTTAATTGTTCTTCAGGAGATAGCTGTGAATGCGTTGTAGAAGCTGGATGAATAGCAAGACTTCGTGCATCTCCAATATTAGCAACATGATACAATAATTTTAGAGCATTAATAAACTTTTTACCTGTTTCTATGCCGCCTTTTAATTCAATTCCACATAATGCACCAAAACCACCTTTCATATAATGTTTGGCACGTCTTCCGATCTCACCTTCATATAAACTTGGATAAATAACTTTTTCTACTTTTTTATTTTTTAGTAAAAATGCCACAACTTTTTCAGCATTTGAACAATGCTGTTTCATTCTCAAAGCTAAAGTTTCAAGTCCTTGAATAATTTGCCAAGCATTAAATGGCGATAAAGGCGCTCCTAAATCTCTTAATAAAACAACTCGCGCTCTAATTATGAATGGAATATTTGCTCCCGTTAATTTTGGAACTGCATCTCCCCAAATAACTCCACCGTATGATGGATCTGGTTCGTTATAAAAAGGTTGTCTCTTTTTATGTTCCGCCCATGGAAAATTTCCACCATCAATAATAATTCCGCCAATTGAATTGCCATGGCCTCCAATAAATTTAGTCAACGAATGCATTACGATTGCAGCACCATGTTCAAGAGGCTTACATATTATAGGTGACGCAGTGTTATCCATGATTAAGGGAATTCCATATTTTTTTCCAATATCGGCAACTTCTTTAATTGGAAAAATTCTAAGATAAGGATTAGGACATGTCTCACCATAATATCCTCTTGTCTTATCATCTGTTAATTTTTCAAAATTTTTAGGATCTATTGGATCTGCAAATCGAACTTCAACCCCTTGATCTTTTAAAGTATTTTTAAATAAATTTACTGTTCCTCCATATAAATCTGTGGATGCAACTATATTATCTCCTGCTTTACATAAATTTTGTAAGCAAAAAGCAGAAGCAGCTTGTCCTGATCCTACTGCTAGTCCTGCGACTCCACTTTCCAAAGCAGCAATTCTTTTTTCTAAAACATCAACGGTTGGATTCATTATCCTTGTGTAAATGTTTCCAAATTCTTTTAAGGCAAATAAATTTGCTGCATGGTCTGTATTATTAAATTGATAACTAGTAGTTTGATAAATTGGAACTGCAACGGCAGTTGTTGTTGGATCGCTTCTATAATCTCCACCATGAAGACCTATTGTTTCTGGATGTTTGCTATTAGTAGTCATCGATAAAATATTTTTTATAATATTTGTAATCTCATAAATAGATTATATCTATAACGTATTGGTTGTATCTATAACGTATTGGTTACATAAATAGAGAAAGCTATTTTAATTAATAGCTATTTTAGTCATATAATAATTATAAAATGTATTTATTATTAAGACACAAATTAAACACAAAAAAAATTAACAATAATTATTACCAACAAAAAATAAAATAAAATATGAAACAACTAACTAAATTAGTAATGGTTATAACTTTGTTTTTAGGAACAATTTCGTATGCTAACGCGAATGATGGTACCGATTGGATAAACAAAAGTTTTACAAGAGATGAATTTATTAAACATGCACAAGAACGTGCTGGGAAAATGTTTGATAGAATCGATAAAGATCATAAAGGAGTTGTGACTGCTGAACAGATGAAAACTTTTTGGCAAAATAAAATGGAAAAGAAATGGGGAAAATTTCCAGTTTCGAAAGCTGACTATCTAAAAAAACAAGAAGCGAAGTTTAATGCGATTGACGTTAATCATGATGGTATTATTACTTCAGCAGAAGTTAAAGACTATTGGAAAGCTCAAAGAGCTAAGTGGCACAAAGAAAATAGTCCTATGAAAAATAATTAACAAGTAATTCTACTAAAAAATTATTTTTTATTATACAAAAGAATTAAAAGTATAATGATTATGACTAACAATGTGACTATAATTATAGGCATATTTATTTATAGTTATTAAGAATTATACTTTTAATTTAAATTCTAAAAAAAACAAAGATCTTCTTAAAGTTAGAAAGAAAACCATAATTGCAGAATTAGAATATTTATATAAACTCAGATTAAATTTACAAAACGTCATTAAATATTTTGCCTAAATGATCAAAAAAACTAAAGAAGAATATGTTGAAGCATACAAAGATCAAAATTTTTTAGAAAGTAACGAAGGAAGATCTATTCGAATATTATCTGAATATGAAAAAGTAAAATCATTATTTGAATCTCATAAAATTATCGACACAATAACATTTTTCGGAAGCACACGATTTATAGAAAAGAAATCCGCATTACAGAAACTAAGATTTGCCAAAAAAAATAATAAAGAAATTAAAAATGCAGAGATCGATCTTGAAAACGCAAACTACTATGAAAGTGCTAGAATTTTAGCTTATAAATTAACTAAATGGAACAAAAAATATTCTAAAAAACATCATAGATTTGTTATTGCAACAGGCGGCGGTCCTGGAATTATGGAGGCTGCAAATCGAGGAGCTTATGAAGGAAAAGGCAAAAGCATTGGACTTGGAATTAAACTACCAAGCAAACAAAAATTCAACAAATATATAACTCCTAATTTAAGTATTGAGTTCCATTATTTTTTTATGAGAAAATTTTTTCTAACCTACCCCGCTAAAGCAACAGTAATATTTCCTGGCGGCTTTGGAACATTAGACGAATTTATGGAGGTACTTACGTTAAAACAGACTGGAAAAATAAACAAACCAATGCCAATTATATTATTTGGAAAAAAATATTGGAAAAGTGTAATCAATTTTGATTTTCTAATAGAAAAAAAAGTAATTGATAAAAAAGATGTCAGCCTTTTTTTAATGACTGATTATGTAGAGCAAGCATTTGAATTTATTACTTGCATATTAAAAGAAAAGTGTGTCGATGATCTTGAAATTAGAATTTAAATTTATAACATTAAAAAAACATAAAAATAAATTAACTAAAAAACAATGAATAAGTTTAAAGATAAAAGAAATTTTTTCAAATTTATTAAAGATAAAAGTACTTCGTTATTTTTGCTTATGCTTGCAAGCTGCACTGGATCAATCACGCCAAGCAACAGAAACAATGAGTCAAATTCTATTTCTGATAGTGAAAGCTATATTAGACCATATCACCATTTACCTGATGGTACTTTTAGAAATCCTGAAGGTAGCGTAGAAAGACCAGATTATGAATTTCCTTGGTTCAAATTTGCAAGAGAAAGAATGGCAATTAAAGTTAATATTCCTCAAGATCACATCATCAAATCAGATGATGTATTAGCTAAACTTAAAAGTTTAGAAGACAAAGATACAATTACCTGGATTGGGCATTCAACTTTTTTAATTAGACTTGGCGGAAAAACAATTATTACCGACCCTTTTTTTTCTCCAAATGCCGGACCTTTAGCGCTTGGACCTAGAAGATATATTGATCCCGCAATCTCATTGGAGCAGTTACCTAATATTGATCTACTGCTAGTTACTCATAATCATTATGATCACTTAGATTACGATGCAACTAAAAATTTTCCCTTCAAAAAAGCAAAAGTTTTGTGCCCTTTAAAACTTTCTCAATTTTATAAAGATTTAAACTTTAGAAATATTCAAGAACTAGATTGGTACGATCAAACAAGATTTGACAGTATAAAAATCACATTACTTCCAGCCATACATTGGTCAAAAAGAACTCTTACAGATCGCAATCATAGTTTATGGGGCAGTTTTTTAATAGAATATCGAGGTAATAAAATTTTATTTTGCTGTGATACTGCAGATGGTCCAGTATACGAAAGACTTGGCAGACAATATGGGCCGATGGACTTAACATTTGTAAATATTGGTGCATATGAACCTAGAGAATTAATGAAATATTCACACGCAACACCTGAAGAGGGTCTTGATATTGCAAAACAATTGCGCAGTAATAAAGTTGCTGGAATGCATTGGGGAACTATTCTTATGTCTTTGGAGGATCCTTTTGAGCCTCCGGTAAGATTTAAACAAAATGCTAAAAACTACGGATACAAAGAAGAAGATCTACTATTATTTAAAATTGGAGAAACTAAAGCTTTAAAAGAAATTATTTAAATTTTAATACTACCTATTTTTATTTAAAAGTCGTTACAAATCATGACTAAAAGTACTGTAAACCAATCAAAAAATTTTTTTGAACTTAATTTTGACCAACTTAAAATATTTTTTAAAGAAGATATTGGTCTTGAGCAAAAAAAAATTTCAATGCGAGCAACACAGTTATGGCAATCTATTTACAAAAAGGGACTAAAAAATATAAACGATTTATCTACTCTTCCAAAAGAACTTAGAGATGAATTAAATAGATTTATTAATATAAAAAAACCGCAAATTATTAAGAAGCAAAAATCAGATGATGGCACAATTAAATGGTTAATTAAATTATTTGATAATAATGAAGTAGAATGTGTTTTTATACCCGAAAAAACGAGAGGAACTTTATGTATTTCTTCGCAAGTTGGTTGCACATTAAACTGTAGATTTTGTCATACTGGAACACAACGATTAGTAAAAAATTTAAATTTTTCAGAAATTATTGATCAAGTAATGATCGCAAAAGAAGAACTTAATGATTGGCAAGAGCAAAAAAAAATTACCAATATAGTTCTAATGGGAATGGGAGAACCTTTTTACAATTATGATAATGTTAAAACAGCTGTTGATATTTTGAAAAATAAAGATGGATTAAATTATGGAACAAAAAAGATTACAGTCTCAACAGCAGGAATTGCGGATAAAATTGCGCTAGCTGCTAAAGAAATTGGCACATATCTTGCATTATCTTTGCATGCACCAACCGATGAAATTAGAGAATTAATTATGCCAATTAATAAAAAATTTAAAATTAAGGATCTTATTGAACAATGCAAGACTTACGCAAAGATTACAAAAGAAAAAATTACCTTAGAATATGTAATGCTTAGAGGAATTAATGATTCAGAAATATGCGCAAAGCTATTAATAAAAATAATGGCTCAATTTCCCTGCAAAGTTAATCTAATTGAATTTAATCCTTGGCCTGGAGTAAATTATTTACCAACGGAAAGAAAAGAAATGGAAAAATTCTCTGAAATTATTCAAAAAGCTGGTTACATTTCAACTATTAGAAGATCAAGGGGACAGGATATTTTGGGAGCTTGTGGACAGTTACGCACAGAAAGCTTAAGAAAAAAAATTAATTAATTATTAGAATTAATTATTTTACTAATAATAAATATAGTCAGTTTCCTAAAATAAAATATTGGCAAAAGCGCAATAAAAAATACTAATAACCAAGCTTTCATCCAAATCGAAAAAAAATCTTCGACAAAACCATAATGCATGATTGTGGTTGCAAACGACATTATAAAACCCATTAAAAAAGCCATGCAAATTGTAAAAATGTAAGGTTCAAATTTTTTACTAATCTTCATAAAATTAAATAATTTTAATCGACAAATCAGGTAACTTATCTAGTTTAGCAGTAATTATATCACCTTTAACAACTGGCCCAACATTTTCTGGAGTTCCTGAAAAAATTATGTCTCCTGGAAATAATTCATTTGCTTCAGATAGTTTTGCAATTTGTTCTGCAACTGACCATATCATTTGGTTTAAATTTGCTTTTTGTTTAACTCCTCCATTTACCGAGAGAGAAATATCACCTTCCTTAAAATGACCTACTTTTTCAACTAAATGAATTGGTCCAATTGGTGCTGCATTATCAAAGGATTTTCCCACTTCCCAAGGTTTATTTTTTTCTGCTAATTGCTTTTGCAAATCTCTTCTTGTCATATCTAAACCTAATGCATAACCAAAAACATGCTCTAAAGCTTTATCAATTGAAATATTTTTTCCACCTTTTTTTAAGGTTACAACTAATTCAACTTCGTAATGATAATTGTTGGTTAAACTTGGGTAAGGATGGTTAACAACTTTATTAGGCTCTACATTTTGAATAGCATCAGTTGCTTTTTGAAAAAAAAATGGCGTTTCTCTTGTTGGATCAGATCCCATTTCTTTTGCGTGTGCCGCATAATTTCTGCCAATACAATATATTCTTCTAACCGGGAATAGCTCTTTGCTGTCTACTATTGAAATGTATGTATGTTTTACCTTAAACGGTGTTTTAATGTTGGCCGAATTATTCATCAGCGAATGGATTTAACCAATTTTATTACGCAAAAGACCTATACCTGTAACTTCTGTTTCCATTACATCTCCGGGCTTTAAAAATTCTGCTGGTGTTCTGCTGTACCCTACTCCTGGAGGCGTACCTGTCGCTATAATATCACCCGGCAAAAGAGTTAAACCTCTGGACAACTCTGAAATAATTGTTGGAATTTTAAAATACATTTGTTTGTAGCTGCCGTTTTGTTTTTCAACACCATTTACTCTACAAATAATTCTTGTTTCATCTAAATTTAATCCTCCGGCTGTAACAACCCACGGGCCCATTGGGCCATGACCATCTATACTTTTTCCTTTGAACCATTGACCAGAGTGTCTTTTTTGTTGAACATCTCTTACTGTTGTATCGTTATAGGCAGAATAACCAAAAACATATTCCATTGCATCTTTTTCTGAAATATTTTTTCCTTTTTTACCAATAATTACTGCAAGTTCTGCTTCCCAATCTTCCATTGTAGAATATGATGCGTCATAAGGAATATTTCCGAAAGGTTCGTTCATTGTTTGTGTGCCTTTACTAAAAAAAACTGGATACTTAGGGTATTCAGTTACACCTTTATCTGCTCTCGCTTCTTTTCCTTCTTCAAAATGTTCTAAATAATTCCAACCGACACAATAAATATTACTTTGAGGTTTTGGAATTGGAGATAATAACTTAACTTGATTAATTTCAGCGCTTGCTTTTCCTTTTCCTTTGAAAATTTTATCTATTTGTTGAAGACCTATATTTCCAGAACTTGCTAAAGAAATAAGAGAATTTGAATCAAAATCTAATTTTACTTTTTGTATTTTCGCTTCTGCTCCAATATCATAAATTTTTCCATCTTCAGTTACCAGTCCAAGACGGGAAGTTCCAGCTGCTGGAACATAATTTGCAATTCTATAACCCATTTTTGCAGATAAATTTGGAACATTAATATTTGTTTGAGCTTGAACCTTTTCATTAAAATTTAGTAAGCTGCTAACGGTGCCAAATGCAGCTGCAGCAACACCAATTTTTAAAGCTGTTCTTCTATGAATTTTTATATTTTTTTTATTTTTGATCATTAATTTCTAATTAAATATACCACTCGAATTGTAGTTGGCAACATAAGTTAATAAATACATCTTAAAAGCGAAATAAAATTTATATAATTATTAAGAAAGCTATCTTTTAAATTAATATGAAAAAACTTTCTTTAAAAAATTTTATCTGAAACTTTATTTTTGTACCAATTAGAAAATAAATACATTCCTTTTTCTAATGAAATCTTCGGCTTAAATTTAATAATTTTATTTAGTTTAAAATTATTAGATGAAGTTTTGTAAACATCAGCTTTATTTCTTTCTACATATTTTTCTCTAAATTTAACTCCAACTATATTTTTTATAATTTTTACTAAATCTTCTAAAGACCTGGATTCACTATTTCCAATATTTAAAATCTCAAGATAACTTTTTTTTTTTTTATAAACATTAATTAGTTTATGGATAGAAATGACAATATCATCAATATATGTAAAAGAACGTTTTGATGTTTTGTCTCCATAAATTTCAATTTTTTTGGAGTTTTTAATACTATTTAAAAATTTATAATAAGACATATCTTCTCTACCGAGTGGTCCATAAACCGTAAAAAAGCGTAATCCAATTGAATTAATTTTATTTAAAAAGTTATAAGTTTTGGCGAGATATTCATTTGCGACTTTTGAAACTCCATAAACAGAAACTGGATTAGGATGGGATAAATTTTCTGAGAAATTTTCAGTATTTCCATAAACTGAACTTGAAGAAGCGTAAAAAATATTTCTTACTTTATTTTTAATTGCATATTCAAAAAGGTTAATAAAAGAGACAAGATTGTTATTAATTGTTTTGACTGGCTGAATTTGAGAAATCCTAACACCTGGTTGTGCTGCTAAATGAATTATAAAATCAAATTTCTTATTATTAAATTTTTTAGAAAGATTTTTTGCATTATTTAAATCAACTCTTATAAATTTTAATTTATTTTTTTTGATTTCTTGCAGACGTAATTTCTGGGTAAATTTACAAACAGAAGATAAATTATCACAACCAGTAACATCAAAATAATTATGTAAATGTTTATGAAGATGAAATCCTATAAAACCAGCGGAACCTGTAATTAATATTCTCATGAATTATATTTTAATTTTATCTATTAGATTGTCTATTTTATGTCTTCGTTCTTAAAATCTTGAGGAATACCTCGAGCTATTAACCAACGAACCCCTATTAAATCTGTAATACCAACTAAAAGTCTTTGCCAAAATCCATATTTTGAAACACCAAATTTTCTAGGACGGTGTGACACATCTGTCGTTAAAATTTTAACATGATTACGAATGAGAAGAGCAGGCAAAAATCTATGCATATGATCAAAATAGGGCAAACTTAAATAATCTTCTTTTCTAATAAGTTTTAATGAACAACCTGTGTCTCTAATTCCATCTCTAGTAATTGTTGAACGAATTTTATTTGCAAGAATTGAAGAAATTTTTCTAACAAAATTATCTTTACGTTCTGCTCTTTGTCCAGCAATCATGATCTTTTTTTCATCACTACTAGCCTGCGCATACTGCTGATATAATTTTTCAATATCTTTTGGATCATTTTGTCCATCACCATCCATTAATACTATTAAAGGTTGACTAGCATGACTAACTCCTGACCAAAAAGCTAACGACTGACCAGACTTTTTTGAATGTTTAATAATTCTAAGTAAACTATTTTTTTGCTTTAAATTTTTTAATATGTTTAAGGAATGATCAGTACTTCCGTCATCTACATAAATAATTTCTTTTATTGGAGTTTTAGTCGCAGCCTCAACTATCTCAAACAATAAAGATTCTATATTTTCTTGTTCATTAAAGATTGGAACAATTACAGTAATCATTTTTTATAATATATTTATTTTTATATCTTTTTTTGAAAAACAACTATTTTTTTTCCTCGATAATTTTGTACATACACAACATCGTAATTCTTATACTCATTCCAACGTAAATCACTGAAGAAAGCTATAATGTAACCTTTTGGATGAAACTGAAACCAAATTGACATTTTTGGAGTATCAAAAACATCAAACGATTTGTCTATCTTTCCTAAAAATCCAATCTCTCCTTGATAATCAGGCACAAAAGCCCACTCTCGAGTTTTATTTTTATTATAAAAATCTGCAAGTGGTTGTAAATTATAATTTGGATAATATTTTGTTTGTGAGAAAATAATCTGACTTAAAATAATAATTGTAACTAAAAATATAGAAGTAACTTGTATAAATTTCTTTTTTACGCCACTTAATAGAAGAGCCAATCCAATAATTAATAACGGCAACAACGGTAATAAATAATGAACTTGCTTGCCAGATATAAGTGAAAAACTAATAAATACGGGTATTATTGAAAATAAAATAAATTTAAAATTAGAATTATGAAATGAAATTTTTTTTATATTTTTCCAAAAATTAAAAAAAAATATCCAAGGCATAAAAAAAAGTGGAACAAAATAAAGATAAAAATAAAAAGGTCTTGCATGTGCCGCTTGAAAATTACCTTCAACTCTTCCTGCTGTTTGTTGTAAAATAGAATGGATATTTAAGTGATTATAACGACTAGTTAAAGCAGGTATTAACCAAAATAATACAACCGTAAAAGAAACGACTAAAGATTCAAATCCAAATCTATAAAAGTTAATTGATGAGGTCATTTTTTTATCACGCCAAATGGGATAAAAAATTAAAGGTAAAAGTGTATAAACATACATCACTGGCCCTTTAGTTAAAACTCCGCATCCTATTAGGAAACCAGTTATGAATATGCAAATTATCTTTTTTGAATTAGCGTACTCAAAAAACATTATTAAAGATCCTATAAAAAAAACACCAATCAAAATATCAAACATAACTAAACTGCTATAAAATAAAAAAGGAAATGAACCGAGCATTAAATAAGGTATAATTTCTCTAATTTTATTTTCTTTCGGCAAAAGTTTTTCTGA
Organism: uncultured Alphaproteobacteria bacterium; assembly: GCA_903869725.1. Lineage (GTDB taxonomy): Bacteria > Pseudomonadota > Alphaproteobacteria > Pelagibacterales > Pelagibacteraceae > Fontibacterium > Fontibacterium scandinaviense. Next base: position 36,133 of record CAIQAD010000038.1, read on the forward strand.
AAACTTCTCAGTTAGATACATCAGCAATGCAGAAGCAATAAATATGGGGATTAATGCTACTGATCTAAAAACTCCAAACACTTTCCAAAAAATGACAATGATCCAAAATAGTAATGGAGGTTTATGAAAATAAGGATCAAAATTTAAAGAAAGTGTTGTGTAATGTTTTGTAAAATACATTTCCCAAGCAACTGACATATACCGCGTCTCATCAATTGGAAGTAATGGTCTAAAAATTGCTGTAGTTAAAAAAAGCAAAAATAAAGTAAAATAGGGTAAATAAAATTGATACTTTTTAAGCACAGTCTAATATTTATTAAATTTTTATTTTTTATTATAATTAACGAAATAAATATTTCTCACGTATATAAATAAACCAACGCTTTGCCCTAAAATAAATACCGGGTCTTTTCTAAAAATAGCGTAAGCTAGTAAAATTATACCGCCACCTAAACTAAAATACCAAAAAGCATTAGGAATAACACTTTTTCTAGCTTTTTCAGATGCAATCCATTGTATAAAAAAACGCATAAAAAAAAGACTTTGCCCAATTAAACCAATCGCAAGCCATATTTTTTCAGCGTTGTAAGGAATATTCATGAATAACCAATATCTAGTAGCATAAATTGATATAAATCTACAACCATTACATTGTATTTAATAATTAAAATCACGTTAAACTTAGATTTTTAAGCTATTTACTCTAAAAAAAAAGGGAGTACACGTTCCCGAAAAATAAACGATTTATAAAATATTATTTTCTTCATGAATAAAAAAGTTAAATCGTCACTTTCCTTTTTAGTTCTTGCTTCATTGGGTGTTGTATTTGGAGATATTGGAACATCACCTCTATACGCTTTAAAAATTTCTGTTGAAGCAACAAAAGGTTCTGGAGCTGGAATTCCGATAGGCGTTTATGGTGTGCTTTCTTTAATCACCTGGGCGCTAATGATTGTTGTCTCAATTAAATATGTTTTGATTATTATGAGAACGGATAACAAGGGAGAGGGAGGTATTCTTGCTCTGCTTGCTTTAGTCATGAGAAAAATGGGGAATCAAAATCATAAACATATACGATGGATTATGATTGTTATTGGTGCGCTTGGTGCCTCTTTATTTTTTGGTGATAGTTTAATTACTCCTGCAATTTCCGTGTTAAGTGCTGTTGAAGGTCTTAAAGTATTATCTCCTGGACTTAGTCATTATGTTATAACAATTTCTTTATTTTTAGTTGTTGTACTTTTCGTGTTTGAAAAATTTGGTACTGCAAAAGTTGGGGTAGTATTTGGCCCGATCATGTTATTATTTTTTTTAGTAATTGGTTATCTTGGAATAATTCAAATTATAGAACAACCTCAAATTCTAAGAGCTTTAAATCCTATTTATGGACTTAATTATTTAGTCAATCATTTTGGATTTGCTGCTATTGTTTTAGGAGCAGTAGTTCTAGCAATTACTGGGGGAGAGGCCTTATATGCAGACATGGGACATTTTGGAGCTAAAGCTATAAGAATATCTTGGTTCTTTATTGCTTTACCCTGCCTTCTATTAAACTATTTTGGTCAAGGAGCTTTGATAATTAAGAACCCAGCTTTTCTTGATAATCCTTTTTATCGCTTAGCACCGGACTGGTCTCTAATTTACTTAATTATTTTATCTACTGCAGCTACCATCATCGCTTCACAAGCTGTAATTTCTGGAGTTTTTTCAATGGTAAGCCAAGCAGTTCAGCTTGGTCTTTTTCCAAGAATGAAAATTAAATACACTTCAACAAAAGAAATTGGCCAGGTCTATTTATCTAAAATTAACCTTATTCTATGCGTTGGAGTACTTTTTCTAATTATAAATTTTAAAAATTCAGACTCTTTAGCTAATGCATATGGAGTTGCAGTTACTGGGACTATGTTATTAACTAGTATTCTTGCATGTTATTTATTAATTGTACTTCGCAAATGGAATAAGTTTATTTTGATTCCTGCATTCTTTTTTATATTTATTGTCGATATCACTTTCTTTTTTTCAAACATTTATAAATTTGTAGACGGAGGTTGGTTGCCAATCTTAATTGCAAGCATTTGTCTAACGTTAATGCTGAGTTGGATTGTAGGGAGAGAAAAACTTCTTAAATCAAGATGGTTAGCAGCAATAAAAATTGAAAAGTTTCTTAGGGACATCAAAAGACAAAAAGTTAAAAGAGTTCCAGGCACAGCAATATTTTTTGTACCAAACTTAAAAGTTGTACCCATGACGTTAACAAATAATATATTGCACAATAAAGTATTACACTCTCGAGTTATTTGTATGCACATTAAGTTTGAAAATTATCCAAGCTTAAATGATAACGAACGTGTTGATATTAAAAAATTGAATCAAAACTTTTATATGATTACTGTTCGTTATGGATTTACTGAGGAACCTAACATTCCTAGAATCTTAGCATTTTTAAGAGCAAAAGAATTTCGATTTAGCATGTTGGAAACTTCTTTCTTTATTGGAAAAGCTAAATTAATTGCAAAAAAACCTTCTCCTTTTACAACGCTCTTCATCATGATGCATCGTATTATGTTAGATGCAACTGCATATTATAAAATCCCTCCCGAACGTACTGTTGAGATGGGTGGCGTCATAGAAATCTAAAGTTTATGTTTAAAAATTTTACAAAGGAATTTGTAAAAGTTAAAAAAGGAAAAATATTTTGCAGAGTATCTGGCAATGGTACTCCTTTGCTATTACTTCACGGCTACCCACAAACACATGTAATGTGGCATAAAGTTGCACCGCTACTTGCTAAAAAATTCAAAATCATTATTGCAGATTTAAGAGGCTACGGACAAAGTTTCTACATGAACGGTGATAAAAATCATGCCAATTATTCTAAAAGAGAAATGGCCAAAGACATGGTTCAGCTTATGAAAAAATTAGGACATGATAAGTTTTTGTTAGCCGGTCATGACCGTGGAGCTAGAGTTGCTCATCGTCTTGCTCGTGACTTTAGAAAACATGTCATTGCAATGAGCATTTTAGATATCTGCCCAACATTGGACATGTACAATGCAACAAACAAAGAGTTTGCAACTGGCTATTTCCATTGGTTTTTTTTAATTCAACCTAAACCTTTGCCAGAAAATTTTATTAATAAAGATCCTAAAAGCTGGCTAATTAATTGTTTAAAAAAGTGGTCTGGAAACTTCAATTTTAGAGGAATAGATAAACATTATATTAAATACTTTAAAACAAATAAAAGCATTCATGCAACGTGCGAAGATTATAGAGCCGGAGCAACTATTGATCTTAGACATGATAAACAAGATTTAACTAAAAAACTCAATATTCCTATTCAAGTCTTATGGGGTAAACAGGGAAGAATTGGAAAACAATTTAAACCATTAAATGTTTGGCAGAAATATTCAAACAAAAAAATTGTTGGCAAAGGACTAAATTGTGGGCATTTTTTAGCAGAAGAAAAGCCAATTGAAACTGCAAAAGAGCTTTCAAAATTTTTATTAAAATATTCTAATTAAAACAATTCAAAAATAAAAAAAGGCCCAGAGGGGGATCTGGGCCTTTTAATCTTTTAGGGAAAAACCTAAAAAGAGATCGTTAACTAATTAAGCAATTGTTTCGCCGTGATGAGCTAAGTCTAAGCCTTCTCTCTCCTCAGCATCTGTCGCTCTAATGCTAGTAAACAATCCAACTACTTTAATAACTACGTAAGTCATAACTCCGCTATATACCAAAGTTAAAACAACGCCGATTAACTGTAATTTGATTTGAGCAACGTTTCCTTCAAGAGCTCCTGCAGTTCCGCCAATAGCTTTTACTGCAAATACTCCTGTTAGAATTGCGCCTAATATTCCGCCGCAGCAATGAACACCGAAAACATCTAATGCGTCATCATAACCGATTGCATTTTTAAGTTTTGCAGATGTTAAATAACATACGATACCAGCAGCAAGTCCGATAAAAAACGCTCCACTTGGGCCAACGAATCCAGAAGCTGGAGTAATCGCAACTAATCCTGCAACTGCGCCAGAACACATACCAACTAAACTTGGTTTGTTTTCTCCTGTTAACCATTCAATTATCATCCAAGTAGCTGCAGCAACGGCTGTAGCAAGTTGCGTTACCAACATCGCCATACCAGCATTTCCATTTGCAGCAACTGCTGAACCAGCGTTGAAGCCAAACCAACCTACCCACAGCAACGATGCGCCAATCATGGTGTATCCAACATTATGCGGTTTAACTTTGGCTTTTCTTTTACCAAGAACTAAACAAAGCACTAATGCTGCAATACCAGAATTAATGTGCACTACAGTTCCGCCAGCGTAATCTAGTACGCCTAAAGTATTTAAATAACCATTACCCCAAACCATGTGAGCAACTGGTGCGTACACTACGATGCTCCAAATCGTTATAAAAAAGAATAACGCTTTGAAACTAATACGTTCAACAATTGATCCACAAATTAAGGCTACAGTGATAATTGCAAAAGTTAATTGGTAGCAAAAGAATACTGTCTCAGGAATTGTAGTATTTAAATCTCCAATACCTATTCCTTTAAGCAATACTCTTGAAGTAGATCCAATAAATCCACCTTTTGCTCCGTCCATGAATGCTAAAGAATATCCACAAACATACCAAGTAATTGTAACGACAGCAGTAATCATGAAAGATTGACTTAACGTCGACACAAGATTCTTTTTGCCAACTAATCCACCGTAAAATAAAGCAAGACCTGGAATTGTCATTAAAAGTACAAGCGCTGTACTAGTTAACATCCATGCTGTATCGCCAGGATTTAATACTGGCTTTGGTGCATCAGCTGCGAATACTGTTGTTGTTTGAAATAAAACAACCGCTAAGATTAAAAGTCTATTAAATATTTTCATTATAGCGCTTTCTCTCCTTTCTCACCTGTTCTAATTCGAATAACTTCAGTTAAAGAAGTTACAAATATTTTACCATCTCCAATATTTCCTGTTTTTGCAGCCTTTTGTATTGCTTCAAGAACAGCTTTTAATTTTTTAGAAGATGTAGCTATTTCTAATTTAGTTTTTGGAAGAAACGCCACTTCGTATTCAGAACCACGATAAAATTCTGTATGACCTTTCTGCCTCCCATAACCTTTGACATCTGACATTGTTAAACCTTGAATGCCGATTTTGTTAAGAGCTTTCTTAACGTTATCAGCTTGTTCTGGCTTAACTACCGCAGTTACCAGTTTCATAGTACTCCATAAGTTATAAACCCTTATCTCTACCTAAATTTAAAATAAAGGTAGCCTGCTTAGGTTTAATTATAGCAGTTCAAACAATTAACTGTTCGATAACAAACAATTTTCTAAATTTATAATGACGATTCAATGATTCAGTTATGACCAAAATGCATGGGGATAATAAAAGAGCTTTATTTTTTTGCGTTTTTAGAAAAATGATCTAATTTTTTTGAAAAATCCTCAACTATGGCTAGAAGATTTTTTCCATCTTCCGTAAGATCTACACCTTTATTATTTCTAGCTAAAACTTTTGTTTTTATATCGTATTCAAGATCAATTACTGCTCTTGAAAAGGTTGATTGAGATTTATTCTCAATTTTTGAAGCACTCATAAAACTTCCAGCTTTAGCAACTTTATAAAAAGTTTTTAACTTTTCCCAATTCATAAAGTATTTTTTAAATGAAATATTCATAACCAACTAATGCAATCTAAGAACACGAGTTATGCGAATTTTCTATAAAAGATATAAATTATCCTTTGTTTGCCTTAAAAATTACCCCTAGTGATTTGAAACGAATAACCATAATTAGTAAATTATGACTAAAACTTTAATAGATATAATTTTTTTTGGATTAATACTTGTAGTTATTTTTTATTTGAGAAAAAATAAAAAATCAAAAATTAAAGAATTAATTAAAGATCCACGGACAGGCATCTTTAAAGATAGACAAGAAAACTAATTGTTACTTAAGATCTATAATCTGCATTAATTGCAATATATTCTGCATTAAAATCGCAAGTGTATGCGGTAAATTTACCTTTGCCTAAGTTTAAATTTACATCAAATAAAATATTATCTCCTAACATGTAATTTTTTACTTTTTCTTCATTATAACTTGGGGCAATCATTCCGTATTTTGTAATTAGAAAATCACCAATTTTAATTTCAATTTTCTCTTTTTTTACTTTTTCATTAGTTTTACCAATCGCCATTAAAATTCTTCCCCAATTTGGGTCTGAACCAGCGGCGGCTGTTTTGACTAATGGCGAGTTTGCAATGGACATTGCAACTTCTTTTGCTGAATTATTATTACTTGCACCGGTTACGTTAACAGTGATAAATTTTTTTGCACCTTCACCATCAAGCACCACCTGTTTAGCAAGATCTAGCATCACTTCGTTTAAAGCTTTTTCAAATTTTTTAGCTGCCGGTGAATTGATGTCTTTAATTTCTCTATTTTTTGCTTTTTGAGTAGAAAATAACAAAACCATATCGTTTGTAGATGTATCGCTATCTACGGTAATTGCGTTAAAAGTATTTTCAACATTTCTCTTTAGCATTTGATTTAAAACTGTTTGAGATATTTTGACATCAGTAAAAATAAATCCAAACATCGTTGCCATATTAGGCGCAATCATTCCTGCACCCTTTGCAATACCTGCAATATTTATAAAATCTGAAGAAGACTGAACTACTGCACAACTCATTTTTGCAAATGTATCTGTTGTTATAATAGCTAGCGCTTGTTTAATCCAAGAAAGTTTTATAGGTCTTTTTAATTTTTCAATTAATTCAGGAACTACAGATTTTATTTTTTGTAGAGGAAACGGTTGTCCGATAACACCAGTTGACGCAAATAAGATTTCTTTTTCTTTAATTTTTCTAGTGCTTATGAAAAGTTTTGATAATTCGATAATACTATCTAATCCTTGTTTTCCAGTAAATGCATTTGCATTTCTAGTGTTTACTAATAAAGCTTTTATATTTTTCTTGTTTGCTTTTATATTCCAATCAATACAAACAGATCTCGTTGAAGATTTTGTATAAACTCCTGAAAAAATTGCTCCATCTTTAAAATAAAATAAACATACATCATCTCTTTTTGAATTATAAAGCCCAGCGCTAACAGCTGATATTTCCATACCCTCAATTGTTGGCATTTCAGAGTAATCTTTTATTTTTCCACCAGATACCTTTTTTTGAAAAAGGTTTTGAAATAACGAAGTCATGGGTATTTTATTTAATATTTTTTCAGTTATAAGATAGTTGTTAAGTTTATACTATTTAATTTATCTGAAATAATATCTCAAAATGCTTAGTGGTTTAAACATTTTAAAAAAATTATTTAAAACTTCTAATGAGCGCAAGCTCATAGAAATTAAACCTATTGTTCAAAAAATTAATCTTTTAGAGCCTGAGTTTAAAAAATTAACAGATGAACAGATTAAACTTAAAACCCAGGAATTTAAGAATAGATTAAAAAATGGTGAAACTTTAGAAAAAGTTTTACCAGAAGCATTTGCATGTGTTCGCGAAGCAAGCAATAGAACTTTAGGTCAAAGACATTTTGATATGCAGCTTGTTGGTGGAATTATTTTGCATCAAGGAAAAATTGCAGAAATGCGAACTGGAGAAGGGAAAACTTTAGTTGCAACATTACCTGCTTACTTAAATAGCTTAACCGGCAAAGGCGTTCATGTTGTGACAGTCAATGATTACCTTGCAAAAAGAGATTCGGAATGGATGGGTAAAGTTTACAATTTTTTAGGTCTTACTGTCGGATGTATAATTAATTCAATTGAAGATGATTTAAGAAAAACTCAGTATGCTTGTGACATTACTTATGGCACAAACAATGAATTTGGCTTTGATTATTTAAGGGACAATATGAAATACAGCGTCGAAGAAATGGTTCAACGCGATCACCATTTTTGTATTGTTGATGAAGTTGATAGTATATTAATTGATGAAGCTAGAACTCCACTTATTATTTCAGGACCGACCTCTGACAATTCATCTCAATATTTTTTATGCAACCAACTCGTAACTCAATTACAAAATGAGCATTACGAAGTAGACGAAAAAGATAAAAATTCTTTGCTTACTGAAAAAGGAATTGATTTTATTGAAGATAAATTAAGAAAAGTAAAATTACTTAAAGGTGATAATTTTTACGACGCTCAAAATTTGTCCTTAGTACACCATATCAATCAATCTTTAAGAGCAAACAAACTTTTTACTAAAGATAAAGATTACATCGTAAAAGATAATCAAATTTATATTATCGATGAATTTACTGGAAGAATTATGGAAGGACGCCGTTATTCCGATGGTTTACATCAAGCAATTGAAGCAAAAGAAGGCGTTGAAATTCAAAATGAAAACCAAACTTTAGCATCTATTACATTTCAAAATTATTTTAGATTATATAAAAAATTATCTGGAATGACTGGCACAGCAATGACAGAAGCTGAGGAGTTTTTTACTATTTATAAATTAGATGTAGTCGAAGTTCCAACTCACCGTCCGATGATTAGATTAGATTTGAATGATCGTATATTTAGAACAGAAAAAGAAAAATTTGAAGCTATTGTAGAAGAAGTCGTTAACGCTCATAAGCAGAAGCAACCAGTTTTAATTGGAACAACCAGCATTGAAAGATCAGAATTAATATCAAAAATTTTAAAAAAAAATTCAATAAAACATAATGTTTTAAACGCAAAATTTCACGAACAAGAAGCTAGTATTATTGCTCAAGCAGGAAGATTAGGAGCAGTAACCATTGCAACAAATATGGCTGGTCGAGGAACAGATATTCAATTGGGTGGTAATTTAGATTTAAAAATAAAAGAAAGCAAAACCATTGACCAGAATGAAATTGAAAAAATTAAACAATCTCATGAACAAGAAAAATCAGAAGTTCTAAATAATGGCGGATTATTTGTTATTGGGACAGAAAGACATGAGAGTCGGAGAATAGATAATCAATTAAGAGGACGTACTGGAAGACAAGGAGATAAAGGTAAATCTATTTTTTATTTAAGTTTGCAAGATGATTTAATGAGAATCTTTGGCTCAGAACGAATGGATTTCATGTTACAAAAATTAGGATTAAAAGATGGAGAGTCAATTGATCATCCATGGATAAATAAAGCATTAGAAAAAGCACAACAAAGAGTTGAGGGAAGAAATTTTGACATTAGAAAAACCTTATTACAATTTGATGATGTTATGAGCGATCAAAGAAGAGTAATCTTTGAACAGCGTTTAGCAGTTATTAAAAATCCAAATATTTATGAAGTGATTGATGATGTGTTTGACGATATTACAAAACAACTAATTAATTCAATTCAAGCAAGCAAAGGTGATGCAACGCCTGAACATAACAAAACTCAAAAGATACAAGTTGAAAGAATATCTGGTGTTACAATTTCAGAACAAAATTTTAATCAATGGATGAACGATGGAACAGATAAACAAATTAGATTTTTAAAAGATAATTTTAAACAAAAGAGAGATATTCGCATTCAATCGATTGGCGATGTTGCAAATCGAGATATTGAGAAGAGGATATTCTTACAGAATTTAGACTATGAATGGCGAAGTCATTTGCAATATCTTGAGCAGCTTCGTCAAGTTATTGGTCTTAGAGGATATGGACAAAAAAATCCACTAGATGAATATAAAAGAGAAAGTTTTAATCTTTTCAGAGACTTACTAGAGAAAATAAAAGAAAATTTAATTTTATTCTTAGTAAATATTAAAGTTCAAGTAGAAGATAAAGTTGCACAAAAACCAACACTTAATGACCCAGATGAAAAAATTTCTAGAAATGCTTCTTGTCCTTGTGGCTCGGGTAAAAAATATAAGAATTGTTGCGGCTCTTTAACTAAAAATTAAAGCTAAGATAAATAATACCACAATAGCAATAATCGTATAAATCAACTTAATATTATTTTGAAAAAGTAACTTCCAATTAAAGGGCTGATACTGGATACGATTTTCAATATTTTCCATATAAAATTCCTCTTTTGGAAGCAAAACATCTTTACCTATACTTAAAAAACGATTTTTTCTCTGATAAACCAGTTCATCAGGGGTCATTAAAATTAACTCTTTTAAATTTTTCTTTATACTTAAAGCAAGATTGATAGTTGCCGCTTCATGATCGCGATGCGCTCCACCTCTTGGCTCTAAAATAATTTCATCTATAATTTTATTATCTAATAAATCTTTTGCAGATATTTTTAAAGCTGCTGCAGCCTCTTCAACTTTTTTTGCATTTTTCCACAATAGTTCGGCACAATCTTCGGGAGAAATAGGAGAATACATTGAATACTCAAGCATCAAAACTTTATTTGCTACGGCTAGTGCATTAGCACTATTTCCACTACCTTCTCCAATAATAACTGCAATAAGAGGTACTTTTAAATCTAAACTTACTTCAGTTAGTTTTGCAATAGACTCTGCTTGTCCTCTGTCTTCAGAACCTTTTGTAGGGTAAGGCCCTGGCGTGTCTATAAAAGTAATTACAGGAATATTTAGCCGTTCTGCATCTTTCATTAACCGAATGATTTTTCTAAAACCTTCAGGACGATTCATTCCGTAATTACTTATAATTTTTGACTCTGTATTATTTCCCTTTTCTTGACCAACAATAAGAACACTAACACCATCTAAAATTCCGTAACCGCTAATAACAGAATGGTCTTCTGCAAACATTCTATCCCCAGCTAAAGGAATAAAATCCGTAAAAATTTTTTTTGCATAGTCTTTTGTTCTCGGTCTAGAGTCATGTCTTGCAACTTTAGTAATTTGGTAAGGAGTAAGATGGCTATAAACTTGATCTAGTAAATTATTAAGTTTTTTCTCATTTTCTACGACTAAAGGATTTGCAATGTCAGTTATTCCTTTGCTGATGTAAGGAGCTTTTAAAGATTCAATTTTTTGATCTAATATCCTGATGTCGTCTTCAAAATCTAAATAATTCATAGAATTTTATATTTTTAAATGTAGAGAATTATTTCACAAGCATGAATTCAAAATCCAAAATATTATATTAAATTAAACTTTTAATTGGCGTCTAATTAAATCTTAACAAGATTTTTTCGCATTGGCTTTAAAATTGTAATAGCCATAAAAGATGCAATAAAATTCATTACAGCTGCAGTTACAAATACAGCATGCCAACTTCCTGTTGCTTGAGTCAGTAAGCTTGAGAAAGGAACTAATAATGCCGCGGTTCCTTTTGCTGTATAAAGCATTCCTGCATTTGTTGCTGCATAACGTGATCCAAATGTATCACCGCATGTTGCAGGGAATAGACTATAAATCTCACCCCATGCAAAAAATACTAGTCCTGATAATACAACAAAAAATATAGGATTTGATCCATATTTATTTAATAGCAATATGCCTATCCCCTCTATTGCAAATGCGATGAACATAGTATTTTCCCTGCCAATATGATCTGAGACCCATCCAAAAAAAGGTCTAGTTATTCCATTCAACACACGATCAATTGAAAGTGCAAATGTCAAAGCTGGTAATGTAATCCCTATGAGACTTACTGGTATATCTGCAATTTTTAAATCTTTAGCAATCGGTGCTAACTGAGCTACTGCCATTAATCCTCCAGCAGCCATTAAGACAAACATTAAATACATGACCCAAAAAATTGGTGAGAGCAAAACTTCTGTTGGTTTAAAGTTTTTTCCTAAATAATTTTTACTTTCTATATTTGTTTTTTGTTTTTCCACCTCTTCTTTATTTGGTGTACTGAATCCAAATGAGCATAAAAATACAATTACGCCCTGGATGACTCCAAAATATAAAAATGCGGATTGATAACCTGAGGATTTGATAATCGCTGAAATAGGAATTATAGTTAAAGCAGATCCCATTCCAAAACCAGCTGCCGTCAAGCCAGCTGCTAAACCTCTACGATCTGGAAACCATTTTAATGCTTGACCAACACAAGTTCCATAAACAGCTCCAGCACCAATTCCACCAATTGTTTGTGCAAAATAAAGTTTAAAAAGTGTGTCAGCATACCCATTTAATGCCCAAGCAATACCAACTAAAATTCCACCCACCATAATTACTGGCTTTGGTCCTAATTTATCTACGATATAACCTTCAACAGGAACTAACCATGTTTCTGTTAAAACAAAAATTGTAAATGCGAGTTGTATTGCGGCTTTACTCCAACCAAATTTTTCATTCATTGGATTAACAAAAAGAGTCCATCCGTATTGCATGTTTGCAACCATTACCATGCACAAAATTCCTAAAAATAATTGAACCCAACGAAATGGAGCTCGTTTAGTTGGATAAATGACAGATTGTATTTCTTTGTCTAAGGCCAAATGAGTTTTTCCTTTTTTTCATTTATGCCGATTAATAAAGTATTGGCAACACTCTTTATAATTGAAATTTGACATAGCAGTTTTTGAGCAATATTCTTTTAAAAACTTTAAATAATGATGAAATACTGCCGTTTTTTTAACAAAAAAACCTCCTCCATTATGTTTGGCATTTTAGGTCATGACGAAACTGAGATTGAAATATTACAAAATAATTTTTTTTACAGTCTAGAAAAAACTGGCAATCTTATAGCTAGAAGTGAAGTTGACTTACTTCATCCATGTGATCCTTCAAAATTTATTGGTTTATGGAATAATTTTCATGAACTTGCAAAACAACAAAATAATAAAATTCCAAATTCTCCTTTATATTTTATTAAAGGAAATAATTCTTACCTTAGTCCAAACCAAGATATTAAAATTCCAAAAAACAATGTTGGCAGAATTCTTTATGAAGGTGAACTTGGAATAGTCGTCGGTAAAATGGCAAAAGACATAACACCTCTTCAAGCCAAAGATCATATTTTTGGTTATACCTGTGTAAACGATGTAACTGCGATTGAAATTTTAAATCAAGATGATTCTTTTAAACAATGGACGCGCGCAAAAAGCTTTGACACTTTTGGACCTTTTGGTCCTTATATTGTAACTGATTTAGATTATAAAAATCTGACAATCAAAACTTCTATCAATGGACGAGAACGACAAAGCTATGCAGCTGCAGATATGATTTTTAATCCTGAACAAATTGTAAGCTTCATTTCTCATGATATGACTTTAAATCCTGGTGATGTCATTGCTTGTGGAACGTCGATTGGAGTATTGCCTATTAAATCAGGACAAACTGTCGAGGTTTATATTGAAGGTATTGGAAAATTGTCAAATCCTGTCAAAGATTGAAATGTTTTTTGCTAATCAATATGCTATGAAATTCTCTTTATGAAAATTTGTGTGGTTGGTGCTGGAGCTATTGGAGGATTACTCGCAATCAAACTTGCTAAAGCTAATCATGATGTCACTGTTATAGCGCGTGGTCCAAATCTAAAAGCAATCCAACAAAAAGGTTTTCAATTAATTAATGAAGATGGCAGCACTGACACAGTAAAAATAAAAGCAACACAAGTTATTAAAGAAGCTGGACCTCAAGATTTAGTTATACTTGGAATGAAAGCGCATCAAGTAGGTCCAATCGTTCAAGAATTACAATGGCTTTATCAAGAAAATACTATGGTGCTCACTGCTCAAAATGGAATTCCGTGGTGGTATTTTTTTAAACACGGAGGACAATATGAAGGACGAACATTAGAAAGTGTCGATCCGCATGGAAAAATTGCAGCAAATTTGCCTGTCAGTCGAGTTGTAGGAACAATTGTTTATCCTGCAGCCGAAATTATCTCACCTGGAGTTTTAAGACATATTGAAGGAAATCGTTTCTCTGTTGCAGAAATTGATAATTCTGTAACACCAAGAATTGAACTGTTATCAAAAACTTTGAAAGAAGCAGGATTTAAAGCGCCCGTCATTTCGGACATTCGATCTGAACTTTGGACAAAGTTATGGGGTAATTTAAGTTTTAATCCTGTAAGCGCTTTAACACATTCAACATTAGTGGATATGTGTCAATTTCCACTTACGCGTGATCTTATTGCAAAAATGATGACTGAGGCACAACATGTTGGAGAAAAATTAGGAATTGCATTTCGTGTTTCTTTAGAAAAAAGAATTGCTGGGGCTGAAGCAGTCGGAAAACACAAAACATCAATGTTGCAGGATATTGAAGCAGGCCGACCGGTGGAAAAAGATGCATTGATTGGTTCGATCATTGAACTTGGAAAAATTGTTGGCATACCAACGCCCCATATTGATGCTGTATTTGCTTGCATTAGTTTGCTTGCAAAAACAATTCAAGATCAGCGTGGACAATTAAAAATTACCGCTCTATAAATATCGCGGGGGAAAACTCATTTTGAAACTCAAGACAACATTAGCAGAACTGCTATCTATAGGTGCTGATCAAAGTCCAGCTATCGGAGCGCCTGGCCAATTAGATATTAATTATAAAAATTTAAGAAGTTTTGTTAGCAAAACTTCAAAAATACTTAATGATATTGGAATTGGCAGAAATGACCGTGTTGCTATTGTTTTAGATAATGGACCTGAGATGGCTCTTGCTTACTTATCTGTTGCAAGCTGCTCCACATCCGCACCTCTTAATGCTGGCTATCGAGCAGAAGAATTTGAATTTTATCTTGAAGATTTAAAAGCAAAAGCATTAATCGTTAAAGAAGGCTTAACCTCACCAGCTTTTGTAGTCGCTGAAAAATTAGGTTTGGCTATTTTAGAATTACACTTAACGCCAGATCAGGGGGCTGGAACATTTACTTTAAACTTAAAAAATAAACAAAAACTTCAAATTAAAAATGCAGGACCTTCTCAAGCTGAAGATGTCGCATTAATTTTGCATACCTCAGGTACAACATCGCGACCAAAAATAGTTCCGCTATCTCAGGCAAATGTTTGTGCATCAGCTTCACATATTGCAAATACACTTGCGTTAACTTCAAAAGATCGCGCTCTTAATATTATGCCATTATTTCATATTCATGGTTTAATTGCTGGAATATTGGCTCCTTTATCTAAAGGCGGCTATGTATCTTGTACGCCTGGATTTAATGCTTTGAAATTTTTTAGTTGGATGAGCGATATTAAACCAACTTGGTACACAGCCGTACCAACAATGCATCAAACTATTTTAGCTCGCGCTCCACAAAACAAATCCGTCATAGAAAGTAATCCACTTCGTTTCCTTAGATCATCAAGTGCTGCTATGCCAATGAAAGTAATTGAGGAGTTGGAAGCATGTTTTAAAGCCCCTTTAATTGAATCTTATGGAATGACAGAAGCTTCTCATCAAATGGCTAGCAATTTACTTCCGCCTGCAAAAAGAAAACCAGGAACTGTTGGTGTTGCAGCTGGTCCTAAAATGGGAATTATGAATGAAGCTGGAAAATTATTGCAAGCAGGTGAAACTGGAGAAATTGTTATTCAGGGCCCAAATGTAACTAAAGGTTATGAAAATAATCCAAAAGCAAATGCAGAAAATTTCACTAATGGTTGGTTTAGAACAGGAGATCAAGGTAGTATTGATAATGAAGGATACATTAGTATAACAGGACGGTTAAAAGAAATTATTAACCGAGGAGGTGAAAAAATTTCTCCTCGAGAAGTAGATGAAATATTAATGGAATTTCCAGCAGTCGCGCAAGTTGTTACTTTTGCAATTCCACACGATAAACTTGGTGAAGAAGTTGGAGCGGTTGTTGTATTGAAAGAGGGTAAAACTGCAACCGAGAGAGAAATAAGAGATTTTGCTGAAAAACGCCTTGCTAATTTCAAAGTACCAAAAAAAATTATATTTAAAGATGAGATTCCAAAAGGAGCAACGGGAAAACTACAAAGAATTGGGCTTGCGGCAAAGCTTGGACTTTAATAAAAATACCTTATGATAACTTCTCCTAAAAATACTACCATCACAGGAAAAATTACTCCTGAGTACAAATCGATTTTAACGCCAGAATGTTTAGAATTTGTCACGCACCTACAAAGAAAATTTAATCCAAAAAGACTGGAGTTATTAAAAAAAAGACAAGAAGTTCAAAAAAAAATTGATGGAGGTTGGAGACCAACTTTTTTACCTGAAACAAAATCAATTAGAGAAGGTGATTGGAAAATTTTAGGAACACCAAAAGATTTACAAGATCGAAGAGTTGAGATTACTGGACCGACTAATAAAAAAATGATCATTAACGCACTTAATTCTGGTGCAAATTGCTTTATGGCTGATCTAGAAGATTCTGCAACTCCAACATGGGGTAATGTTATTGAGGGACAAATTAATTTAAAAAATGCGGTAAACAATACTCTTGATTTTACTGACGAAACAACAGGCAAAGAATATAAACTTCAAAAAAATCATGCTGTACTAATTGTCAGACCACGTGGCTGGCATTTAGATGAAAATCATTTTGTCATTGATGAACAATATTGTTCTGGAAGTATTTTTGATTTTGCAGTTTATTTTTTTCATAATGTAAAAAAATTACTGGAAAATGGAACAGGTCCTTATTTCTATCTTCCAAAAATGGAAAGTCATTTAGAAGCTAGATTATGGAATGATGTATTTACAGAAGCACAAAAACTTTTGGGAATTAAACACGGAACTATTAAAACAACGATACTAATTGAGACAATTCTTGCTTCATTTGAAATGGATGAAATTTTATATGAACTTAAAGATCATATCGTTGGATTAAATTGTGGTCGATGGGATTATATTTTTAGTTACATTAAAAAATTTAAAAATTTTAAAGATTTCTTATTGCCGGATAGATCCATTGTTAAAATGACCTCGCATTTTTTAAGCTCATATAGTTTGTTACTTATTAAAACATGTCACCGTCGTGGTGCCCATGCAATGGGTGGAATGGCTGCACAAATTCCTATTAAAGATAACGAAGAATTAAATCAAAAAGCTATGGAGGCAGTTAAACAAGACAAATTGAGAGAAGCAACAAACGGTCATGACGGAACTTGGGTTGCTCATCCTGGATTAGTTAAAATTGCAAAAGATATATTTGATAAAATTATGCCACAGCCAAATCAAATTAATAAGATTCCAACTGGAACAACAATTACTGAAAAAGATTTATTAGTACCTGAAAAAGGTGATATTACAGAAGAAGGTGTTAGAAAAAATATCTCTGTTGGCATTCAATATCTAGCCGCTTGGTTGGGTGGAAATGGTTGCGTACCTCTTTATAATTTAATGGAAGATGCAGCGACAGCGGAAATCTCAAGAGCACAAGTGTGGCAGTGGAATAAGCATCAATGTACTACTGTGGATGGTAAAAAAATTGAGCCAGCTTACGTTAAACAAATAGTTAAAGAAGAAATGGTTAAAATTAAAAATGAAGTTGGTGAGCAAAGATATGTTAAAGGCAATTATGATAAAGCCGCTAAAATGTTCGAAGAAATGTCTGTTGCGAGAGAGTTTGAGGACTTCTTAACTGTGCCTGCATACAACGAAATTATTAGAGCAGAAGCACACTAATAATTTATTCAATCTTTTTTATTTTGTCCGTTGGAACTTTTTGAATAATGTGAGTTTTTTCTAAAATAATTTCTTTTTTTCCAAAAAAATAAAGAACTCCGAGGACCCCTGTTATAATTAGAATTATTACGAGAATAGTTAACTTTGAATCTCTGTAGGTCATACTTTTATATAATAAACTCTTATAAACTATGTTAATAAATTATTCATACACTAATGGCAACGCATAAAAGTTTAGTACTAGTTGGAATGATGGGTACTGGAAAAAGTACAATCGGTAGGCTTGTTGCAAAAAAATTAAAAATTGATTTTATTGATACTGATCTATTAATTGAAAATGAAGCTAACCTTACTATAAAAAATATATTTGAAGAATTTGGAGAAAAATACTTCAGAAAACTAGAGGAAAAAGAATTTCTAAAAATTAAGTATGATAAACCAAAAATTATATCGCTTGGTGGTGGAGCCTTTATAAATCCTATAATTCGAAACAAAATTATAGGACATAATATTTCAATCTGGCTTAATGCTGATGAAAAAAAAATTTTAGAACGTGTTACGTTAAATTTAAAAAAAAGACCTATAATTGATGAAAAAAACCCAATAAAAACTATTAAGGAGTTAAAGAAAGAAAGAGATCCAATATATCAATTGGCTGATTTTGAAATTAATTGTAATTTAAGGAGAGAAAAAATCATCGAAAAAATAGTTGAAATTTATGAAAAAGATTAGTCTTAAAGTTAATTTAAAAAATAATAGCTACCCTATCATTATTGGAGAAAACATAATTAAAAATTCAGGTGCAGAAATAATAAAAGTTATTAAAAAAACAAATAAATTTTTAATTGTAACAGATAAAAATATTCCAAAAATTTTTATTAAATCGGTTCTACAATCTATAAAATCTAAAAGAAAATATCTATTAATATTAAATGCTGGCGAAAATACTAAAAATATAAAATATACAGAAACGATATTAAAAAAATTATTCAATCACAAATTTAGTCGTGATGATTGTGTTATAGCTTTAGGTGGCGGAGTAATTGGCGATTTAACAGGTTTTGCAGCAAGCATTTTCAAACGCGGATTAAACTTAATTCAAATTCCAACTACTTTATTAGCACAAGTCGACTCTTCTATTGGGGGCAAAACTGGAATTAATTCAGTAGAGGGTAAAAACATGATTGGAACTTTTTACCAACCAAAAATAGTTTTAATTGATCCATCAACTTTAAAAACATTATCTAAAAGACAAATTATTGCAGGCTATGCAGAAATACTTAAATACGCATTAATTATGAACAAACCATTCTTCAAATGGTTAAAAATTAATTCGCAAACATTAATTAATTTAACAAATTTAAACATTGTAAGTCATGCAATTAAAGAAAGTTGTAAAGCAAAAGCGTATGTTGTTGCCAAGGATGAAAAAGAAAAAAATTTAAGAGCAATTTTAAATTTTGGACACACTTTTGGGCATGCGTTTGAGGCTTTAAAAAAATATAGTGCAACATTAATTCATGGAGAAGCAGTATTATATGGAATGATGATTGCCTCAGAATTATCTATGAAAATGAAAATGTTAAGCGAAGAAGAATTCTATGAAATACGAAATTTATATCATTTACTTGATATTAATTATGATATTCAAAATTTATTTAAAAAATCTGAAGTTAATAAAATTTTTGAATTCATGAAAAATGATAAAAAAATTTCAGGTAAAAAAATAAATTTAATTTTACTAAAAAAGATTGGTCAAGCTAAAATTGTTCCAGCTGATTTAAATAAATATATTAAACCAATATTAAATTCTCAATTTAATTAATTTTTATTTCTAATGAATGAATAGTATTTGCCATTTCTTCTTTTAAAATTGTGTAAATTTTTTGATGAGCTTCAATTTTGTTTAAAGTTTTTAATTCTTTAGAATTAATAATTACCTCAAAGTGACTATTATTATTTTTTGGAGACTGGACATGATGTTTGTGCAGATAAGATTTATTATTAACTTCTAATTTCTCACAAACGATATTTTGTTTAATTTTTTCTAAGATAATATATTTTAAATCAGTCATAAAATAATTTTAATGAATTTAAAGCATTAGGCAAATGAGAAAAATCTGTGAGTGGCCAAACTGCAAAGAAGTAGCATCGGGTCAAGGTTTAATAAAAAAGGATATTAATAAACAGTACAAATGGTTTTGCAGTGATCATTTAAAAATTCACAACTCTACTAACAAACTTAATTGTGACTGGAAAGACTGTAATGAAATTGGAGAGTTTAAGGCTCCTACCAAAATTAAAGGTGAATTTAAGTGGTTTTGTTTTGAGCATATTAAAATTTATAATCATGAATGGGATTTTTTTTCAGGCATGTCACAAGATAAAATTGAAGAATTTATCTATGATGATTTAACATGGCACAAACCTACTTCAAAACTTGGATCTGAAGATAATTTTTTTAATAAAGTCTGGCGCAATATTTTGGAGGAACAAAATTTATATTTTTCAGCTGATTTTTTTAAAGAATTTGAACCTAAACATACTTACAGTCCTGAAGAAGTTCAGGCATTAAAAAAACTTGAATTAAAAACCAAAGTAAAATGGTCTGAAATTCGTGAGCAATTTAAGAAACTTGTAAAAAAATATCATCCAGATACAAATTCCGGAAATAAACAATACGAAAATAAATTAAAAGAGATCACCATCGCGTATACTTTTTTAAGAAATAAACAAAAAAATGCAGAACAACGAAAATAATCAATTCGAAGCAGCTCCAGATTTAAAAATTTCTGTAAAACAACTTTTTAATATCGACTCCGATATGACGGTTGAGGGATTTTCAAAAAAAAATCAATTCGTTCCTGAAATTGACTCATCATACAAATTTGATCGCGATACTACTCTTGCGATTTTAGCAGGATTTGTTTTTAATAAACGTGTACTTGTGCAAGGATTTCATGGAACCGGAAAATCAACACATATTGAGCAAGTAGCAGCTAGATTAAATTGGCCTTGTATTCGAGTAAATTTAGATAGTCATATTAGTCGTATTGATCTTCTTGGAAAAGACGCAATTGTTATTAAAGACGGAAAACAAATTACAGAATTTAGAGAAGGTATTTTACCATGGTCGTTACAAAATCCTGTTGCACTTGTGTTTGATGAATATGATGCAGGCAGACCTGATGTAATGTTTGTAATTCAAAGATTACTCGAAAGCGAAGGCAAATTAACTTTACTAGATAAAAACAAAGTTATTAAACAAAATAAATATTTTAGATTATTTGCAACTGCAAATACAATAGGCTTAGGCGATACAACAGGTCTTTATCACGGTACCCAGCAAATTAATCAGGGGCAGATGGATAGATGGAACATCATCACGACACTTAATTATTTAAAACCAGAAAATGAATTAGAAATAATTTTATCAAAATGTCCTCACTTAAATACTAGCGAAGGAAAAAAAATAACTCAAAAAATGATACAGGTTGCAGATTTAACTCGTAATGGCCTAGCAAATGGAGATATTTCGACTGTAATGAGTCCAAGAACAGTTATTACTTGGGCAGACAATTATAAAATTTTTAAAGATCTAGGATATTCGTTTAAAATTTCTTTTTTAAATCGTTGTGATGAATTAGAACGCGCTATAATTGCCGAATATTTCCAAAGATGTTTTGCTATGGAGCTTCCTGAGACAAGCGCTGGTATAAAAATAAATTTAAAAAATGGAAAATGATAAAATAGTTGAGAATTTTAAAGTTGCAATCAGCTCAACTGTTAAAGCAATTGCAAAAAAGCACGATTTAAACATAGTTTTTTCAGACAGTTCTGAAAAACAAGCAAATTCAATACAATTACCAAAGATTGAATCTCAGACATTTAAAGATTACGAAAATATAAGAGCACTAGCAGATTCTGAGGCTCTCAAAATAAAATATAGCGATGCTAAATTACTAAGAAAATACGAGCCTCAAGGAACACTTGCAAAAAATATTTATAAATCTGCAGAAAAAATACGTTATGAAAAATTAGGTTCATTAAATTTTGCAGGTATTGAACATAATTTTAGAAATTTTTATCAAAAGAAGTTTAAAGAACAGCAAGATAGTTTATTTATTAATGTTGAAAGTGCTTTTGACATTATTTTAGCTAATCAACTTTTAAAATTAGATCTAAAATTAGATCAAAAAAAAACTCTTAAAAATTGGGATTCGGTTATTAGAGATAAAATTGGCAATAAGTTTAAAGAGCTTGAAGCTAATATTAAAGATCAAGAAAAATTCTCAAATATACTAAATTCGATTATTCAAAATTTAGAACTAAATGAAAAAATATCACCTAATGAAAGCGACAATGATAATAAAAATGAAAAAAATAATAATGAATTAAAAGATAAAAATAACAATGAAATTAATCAAGACGAAAGTTCAGAAAAACAAGATTTCAATATTGAAAGTGTTATTCCTGACATTGAAATGGACGCCAATATGTCAGAACAAGAAATGTTAGTAGAGAATGATGAAGGTGCTGGCGATGAAGTAAAATCATCTAAAAGTAAAAAAAATTCTTCAGATATTAAATATAAAATTTTTACAAATAGGTTTGATAAAGTTATTAACGCTGAAGAACTTGTTGATCACTCAGAAATGGGAAGATTTAGAGAAAATTTAGATAATCAATTAAAGTCTTTGCAAAATTTTATCGCTAGACTTGCAAACAAATTACAAAGAAAACTGTTAGCATTTCAAAATAGATCTTGGGAATTTGATATAGAAGAAGGAATGCTTGATACTGCAAAACTAACGCGCGTCATTACTGACCCCTATCATTCTTTATCCTTCAAAAATGAGAAAAATACAAAATTTAAAAACACAGTTGTAACTTTGCTCATTGATAATTCAGGATCAATGCGCGGTAGACCTATTTCAATTGCTGCAATTTGCGCTGATATTTTATCAAGAACTTTAGAACGCTGCTCCGTAAAAGTTGAAGTATTAGGCTTTACAACTTTAAACTGGAAAGGCGGAAAAAGTCGTGAGCTTTGGCTAAAAAATAAAATAGATAATCCTGGAAGATTAAATGACTTAGCTCATATTATTTATAAGTCAGCTGATACACCGTGGAGACGTGGAAAAAATAATCTTGGACTGATGCTAAAAGAAGGAATTTTAAAAGAAAATATTGATGGAGAAGCGATTATATGGGCTTATCAAAGATTAAAAAAAAGAAATGAAGAGAGAAAAATTTTAATGGTGATTTCTGATGGCGCACCTGTTGACGACTCAACGCTTTCAACAAATCCTTCTAATTATTTAGAAAAACATCTTAAAAATACTGTTAAGTATATTGAAAATAAAAAAGATGTAGAGATTAATGCAATAGGTATTGGACACGATGTTAGTAATTATTACTCCAAAGCTCTAAAAATTGCCGACGTGCAAGAACTCGGAGATGCGTTAATCGATCAACTTGCAGACTTGTTCATTGAAGGACCTAATAAAAAGAAATTGCACTAATAATGTGCTTTTTGATATTTAATAATTGCAAGTCTAAACGGTAATAACATTACAACATCAACAAATAGTTTTACTGAAAAATCACCAACTCCTAGTATTAACCAATCCATTCCAGTTCCATAAAATGCAATACTAAAAAATATGACTGTGTCTAAAATTGATCCTAAAATAGATGAAGCAAACGGCGGTAGCCACCAAACTTTTTTTCTAAGAATATCAAATACTGAGATATCTAATAATTCTCCTGCAAGATAAGCAATTCCGGATGCAATAATAATTCTACCTGGAATATATATTCTTAAAATAAAACATAAGCCTATTCCGATAACAAAACCTAAAAATACAACTTCTCGCGCAAATGACTTTCCAAAAAATCTATTTGCAAGATCACTCACAAGGAAAGAAACAGGATAAGTAAAAGCGCCCCACGTTAAAATATCTTTAAGACCATAATAATCAAAAGGAAATTGAACAAGATAATTAGATGAAATTAATACTATCGCCATTACTAGCGAAAAATACAGAGCAGCTTTATTAAATTTCATTAATTAGCTTTTGTCTTAACAGCTTTTTTAGATGTAATTTCTTTTCTTACTTTTTTAACAAAGGGAACTATTGTGTGTAATAATTTTTTATATTTTTTTGCGCGTGCAGATAAATTTTTACTCTTTGCTTGTAATAAAAATTCATCAATACCTCCTCTAAAATCAACTGCTTTGATTGCGCGTGTACAAATTCTAATACGAATATCTCTTTTTAATTTATCGCTAAAAAAAGAAACTTTCTTTAAATTAGGCATAAAACGACGCTTTGTTTTATTATTCGCATGACTGACATTGTGACCAGTCTGAGGTCTTTTTCCTGTTAATTCGCAAACTTGAGACATAAATTATCGAGAGGTGGTATATGACTTCATTGAATTTCAGTCAAGATAATTGCCATTTTTTGTTATTTTTTTCGGTGAATTGACATCTAATTTTTAGATAGATACTTAGATAATAACTCACAAACCAAATGAATTGATGTTTCAAGTTTTTTTACCAATTGTAAAAATTCACATCAATTTTCTCTATATATTTTTAGTTACTTGCTCCACTGGAATTATTAGCGGCATGATTGGTATTGGTGGAGGATTTTTAATGATTCCAACTTTGATCTTTCTTGGAGTGCCTCCTTCATTTGCAATTGCAAATGGTTCAAATGCTATTTTGTCAACTTCAGTCTCTGGAACATTAAATGCCTATTACAAAAAAATTTTAGATTTTACTATGGGATATTACATTCTGAGTGGAGCACTTTTTGGGGCTTTAATTGGAACTTTTGCTTTTAAAAAATTTATAAAATCTGGATTGATTAATGAAATAACTGGAATGTTATTTTTTATATTGCTTACTACTTTTGGAATTATAATGCTTTATGAAAGTATTATTGAAATTTATAAAAATCGAAAATTAAAAATAGCAAAAAAAAAAAGAAATAAGCACTATTGGATACACGGGTTACCTCTTAAGGTTAGAATGCATACATCAAGATTATACACAAGTATTATTCCACCAATATTTTTTGGATTTATTACAGGACTTATTTCAGCATTACTTGGTATAGGAGGTGCGTTTATTTTAATGCCTCTAATGATTTATGCGCTTGGAATGTCTATTAATACAGCAAGAGGAACTGCTTTATTTGTGGTTATTGGTACAATGACCTTCACAACACTTTTTCACAGTATAGCAAACCACAATATCGATCTTGTATTAATTCTACTTCTGCTTTCTGGTTCGTTAATAGGTGTTCAAATTGGAACTAAAATTAGTAATAAACTTAAAAATGAAGAAATACGATTTATAACTGCAATTATTATTGTTTTATTTGGTCTTAAATTTGGAAAATCTTTATTTTTTGCTGCAAAACAAATTAAGATTATTAGAAAAATAGAAATTGAACACCAAATTAATATTTTCAGCAAACTTATTTATGAATTTGCTAGAAATCATTCTATAATTTACGGTCTTACAGCAGTTTTAATTGCAATTTTTTTTGGTTCTTTAACTTCTTATGTCGCAAGGAATTTTCATAAATAAATTTAATTTTTAAAATTTTAGTATATAATTAAGTCTATGAACGATACGGAAACTAGCCCCTTTCAAGCAACTGACTTATCTGAATTAAAGCAAATTCAAAAGCCTAATTGGATTTTTGCTTATTCTTATTGGGATATCGTGCCTGTTGCATGTGGTATTTTGCATTTATTGTTTCTAGTAAGCTTAATTGTATTTTTTAATAAAATTTCATTACTATTATTTATTGTTTTAGCTTCTATTTACGCCATAAGTATTTCATGGAATATCAATGGAATCTCTCACAACTTTATTCATAATCCTTATTTTAAATCAAATTTTTTAAATAGAATTTTTAGTTTAATTTTATCTTTAACGATGGTGTTCTCTCAAACATTTTACGAAATAACACACAATAGACATCACACAGGTAATAGCGATCGACCTGATCAGCATGGTCATACTTATGATTGGATTTCAATTTATAAACATGGAAAAGAAGGAAGGCCGGAGGGAGTTTGGTCTTATTGTCTAAAAGGATATTTCAGAGATAATATTCCTGAAATTTATAGAGAACTTAAAAAGAAAAATATTAAGTCTGCAAAATTTGGAGTATTTGAAATAGTAGCCTCTATTATATTTACAATTATTGGTCTGTTTATCAACTGGAAGGCAACACTTTGTTTGGTGCCTTTTTATTATATTGGACATTCTTTATCTTATCTGAATGGTTACTATGAACATTTCAATGGCAACCCTGATAAACCCATTGCTTGGGGAGTGAGCACTTATAATAAGATATATAATTGGATTTGGTTTAATAACGGTTATCATGCTGAACATCATTATCGTCCAAAGATACATTGGACAAAAATGAAAGAGCTACACAAGAAAATTGAACAAGAACAAATTAAAGAAGGTGTTCACGTTATTGATCATTCTCACCCGCTAGGTTTTCTAGACGAAAAAAATAAGACTTTAAAAGCTTAATTACTTCACAACTTTAGAATCTTGGCCAAAAAGAATCTTTTTAGATTCTTCAGTAACTGAAGGTGCAACATTAACTGTTTTTGCAACATCATAAGCTTTTATGGTTGCAGGTCTTTGTCTAATTCTTTCAAACCATTTATGAAGATAGGGAAATTCTTCAATTTTTTGTTCTTGTCTTTTATGTGGTACAATCCAAGGGTAACTTGCCATATCCGCAATTGAATATTCACCTACAATATAATCTCTACCATCTGATAATTGTTTATTTAAAACACCATACAGACGTGAAGTTTCTTTAATATATCTTGTCATAGCATATGGAATTTTTTCAGGCGCATACTGCACAAAGTGATGATTTTGGCCAGCCATAGGTCCAAGTCCACCCATTTGCCAAAATAACCACTGCAAAGTTTCGTTTCTTCCTCTTAAATCTTGGGGAATAAATTTTTTAATTTTATCAGCTAAATAAAGAAGAATAGCTCCAGACTCAAATATTGAAATAGGCTTATTACCCTCTAAAGGTTTATGATCAACGATGGCTGGAATTCTGTTGTTTGGAGAAATCTTTAAAAATTCATGCTTAAATTGGTCTCCTGTACTAATGTTAACTGGTATCAATTTGAAAGGAAGAGCTGCCTCTTCTAAAAAAATCGTAATTTTATGACCATTTGGTGTCGTCCAATAATAAAGATCAATCATATTACTCTTTTGGATGAAGATGTTTCATATTCATAACGTCTTTGTAAAGTATAACGCCTAACATTTTACCTGACTGTTCTACAACCGGTAAAGCTCTATAGTAATAACGCGCGAACATTTCAGTTGCATCTTTGAGTGAACTTTCATTATTTAAACTTACAACTTTTGTATTCATAATATCTTTAAGTAACGACTCATCTTCAGCAATTAATAATTCTTTTAAGTTAACAACTCCAACCAACGCGTCATTGGAGTCTAGAATATATAAATAATTAATAGCGTCTTTACCTTTTGCCATTCTTTGAAAACTTCGTCTCGTTTGCTGAGCTGTCTTATCTTGATTAAATTTTATATAAGTTGGAATAGCAAAATCTGAAATGTTGACTTGTTGTGCTTTCAAAATAGATTTTATTTTATTTGCATGTTCTTGTTCTAGAAGTTTTAAAATTTCTTCAACTTGAACTAGTGGCAAGATAGATAACACATCCGCTCCTTGCGCTGGTGTCATTTCATTAATCAAAACTGCTGTTTTTTCTTTTTGTAAAGAGGCAATCACATTTCTTTGAACGTGAGGATCAATTTCTTCTAACGTATCTGATGCTTGCTCAGTATCTAGTTGATTAAAAACTACCATTCGTTGATCTTGCGGCATTTCTTCTAAAATATCTGCAAGATCTACTGGTGGCATCTCTGCAATTTGTTCTTTGATAACTTTTAATTTTAAGTCCCCTTTAAAAGATCCGATTTGTTCAGGCATCGGCTCTACGTAACTCCAGGGAACTGTTTGGTTTTGAATTTTATCTGCAAGCTTATAAATAAAATTTGCAATACCCTTTAATCCTATTCTTCTAAGAAATCCATAACGAGACAAATCAACGTCTACAACATAAAGTTTATTATCACGCATCACTAATTTTACATCATAAACCACTTCTACTTCTCGTCCGTTCACATCTAAAACTTTTTTATCTAAGATAAAATCTTTAAGAAAAATAAATTTATCATCATGTAAATTCTCGAATGCTTTTAAATTATCAACATTACATGTAATTTCTTTTTCCGTTAGATTAGAAAAATATTCCCAAGGTATAATTAACATCGGATCGCCAAAAGGCCGTGCAACACATACATGGGTAACTTCTGCAAATTTATCTTTATCTATAATGACAAAGTCATCAATTTTTCCTATTTTCTTTTCCTGAAACATTACTTTAGTGCCAGTAATTTCTGTTAAGAAAAATATTTTCTCATTAATTTGCGTTTTTATAATTGGGGTTCCAGTTTGTAGTTCCATAAATTTTATAAAATTGAGACAAATTTGATTATAACTAGCGACACAATAACAATAAGGTAAATTCTAAGTAGCACGAGAATAAATTTCATAGGTTTGCTTAAGACAAAATTTGGTTTTTCATATTTTTTATTTATACTTTTAACAGTTTCGACTAAATTTTTAAAAATTTCAGATATAATTTCAAAAAATCTCATAAATTTAGAATATTTTAATAATATTGGGGAATAAAGTGGATATTCCGTAAAGCGTTGATACAAAAATAATGAATAATACAATTCCTATATTTATAATATTTTCTCCTGAAGTGTTCTTATATTTGCCCATAGTTGGCTCATGATTTAACAAAATAATTAAGAATACTAAAGCCGCAGGCAATAAAGTAACTGATACTACTTGTACAAATAAAGTAATTAAAATGAGTGGTGCGCCTGGAATTAATACAACGGCACCTGAGCTAATAAGAATTATAAAATAAAAGAAATAAAACCATGGCGCTTCTTTTACTTTGTAATTTAATGAATGTGCCCAGCCAAAGACTTCACCAAAAGCCCAAGTGCTTGCAAGCGATATACAAACAGCACCTAATAATCCCGCATCAAAAAGTCCAATTGCAAGAAATGTTCCTAAATATTTATTGATATCCATTAATTTAATCGAAGCTTGTGCGGCACTTTCAATATCAACTCCGTACAACAAAGTGCCTGTGACGATGATACAAAAAAATGCAATCGCAACAGTAAAAATTGCACCAATCGCTGTATCTACTTTTCCAAGAAACATATCTTTTTCCTGCATATTTTTATCAACTACAGAACTTTGCTGAAAAAAAATCATCCAAGGAGCAATAGTTGTTCCAATATTTGCCAAGAATAAAAAGAATAGATCGCTTGTAATTCCTCCAGGTGGAATATGCGGAATAAAAGAATTTTTTAAAATCTCTGTTGCTGATGGATGAATCATGAAAGCTGCGGGGATATAAATTAAATTTAAAATACAAAAGCCCATTACAATTTTCTCCCAAGTCCAATATCTTCCCTGGATCACCATAAAAGCCATAATAATAATTACAACTATGACTGTTATAAATGGCGGTACATTAAAAATAGAAAGGGCCGCAGTCATCCCAATAAACTCTGTGACAAGTGTTAACCAATTTGTAAAAACTAAATCTAATAAAGAAAACCAACCCCAGCCAGGACCAAAGGCTGCAAAAATTGCTTCGGCATGACCTCTCTTGGTAACAGCTCCAAGTCTAACAGTCATTTCTTGCACGTAATAAGCAACTGGACCTAAAATAATTAAAAACCAAAGAAAATGATATTTATATTTAGCACCGGTGACTACGTAAGTGGTAATTCCACCTGCATCATTATCTGCGATCATAACGATAAGACCAGGTCCTGCAACGAGCAAATAAGTTTTAACTGCTTTCCAAAATCTTCGGTATTTATAAAAAAGATTTGACCAGAAGTTCATTGTATTTACTCTTTATTTTTTACATATTTTTTATGCCCTTATACTCTTTTATATTAATTTTGCTCCTTAATTTTTCTAGATACCAGAGCACGATTATTAAAATTTTCTAAGTATTTTTTTGCAATAATTGGATCGTTATTAATGAATAAAACATTTTCAGCATTTCTATCCTGCGCTGACTTTGTGAAGTTAAAACTCCCAGTAATTACATCTTTTTCATCAACTACCATCACTTTGTTATGGGCAATTGCTGGCTTGTCATCTATTAAAACATCAATTTTATTTTTTATAAGAGTCTGTGCGCCAAAATTTCTTCTGTCTTCATTTTCTTTATCTAAGATTACTTTGACTATAAGTCCCCTCTCGTGAGCCTTTACAATCGCCTGAATTATGGGTTGACTTGTAAAACTATAAGCTTGAACATAAAGAGAAGTTTTTGCTTCATTAATACGTTTAACGATTTGATCAGTGCAATTGCCCCCTGGTGTGAAGCAAGTACTAATCTCTTGTGCGGATACACAATTAAATAAAAAAAAGCTTAAAATGATAATTTTTTTCAACATTTGCTGACTCGTTTTTTTCACAATATAGCATATATTCGCTTTTCTTTATGTTTAAAAAAATCTTATTCATATCGCTTATAGCGATAGTTGTTTCAAATTCCATTTCGACTAATCGAGCTTTAAGCGATTCAAATATCAAATCACTTAATGCTATGCTCATTCAACAAGATTTTTCACTTGTTGATAAGAATGAAAAAAAAATTCATAAATTTAATTTAATGGGAAAGCCAACCATTCTTTTTTTTGGCTTTACTCACTGTCCTGATGTCTGCCCAACTACTTTAAATACCTTGTCTACTTTACTTGAAAAATTAGGAGATGATAAAAATAAATTTAATATTTATTTTATAAGCGTTGACCCTGAACGCGATAATACTAAAATTTTAAGGGACTACTTAAGTAGCTTTGATTCAAAAATTAATGGATTAACAGGAGATCCAAAACAAATTCAAATTTTAACTTCACAATTTGGAATTTATGTAGAAAAAGTTCTCCAAAATAATGGTGATTACACTATGGACCATAGTGCTATGATGTTGTTACTTGATAAAAATACTAAACTTGTAAGCACATTAACTTATCAAGAATCTCAAAGCGTTGCTCTTGATAAACTCAAAAACCTTTTGCGTTAGTTAAATACTAATAAATTTAAGAAACATGAAAGTATCTACTTAATACTTTAACTGGCGATTGACCTTGCTCAACTTTTTCAACTAACTTATGAATATCACTTAATTTTTGCAGTTTAAATTTTGGAAATCTTTCTTGCCATACTTTAGTTAACTCAGTTTTTGCAACTTCTTTACTTAAATTAACAGCCATAAAAATAGAGTATCATCAAATAGCCTTACCAACTAATTCATAATCATTTTTATTTTGTTAAACGACTTGCACAAAATGTTGCTATTAATCCAGCGCAACCAAGAAAAGAAAACGCATAAACCCAGTTAGTATTAATATCAATGGCATGATGATTGTTTGTTTTATCAATAATAAAACCAAAAATTCCAGGAGTAATTGACCCAAGTCCAATGCCAAAAATAGACCTGTAACCTACCGTTCTACCTACACAATATTTAGGCGTCGATTCTGTAAGAGCTGCGGTGAGTACTCCTGAATCTCCAATACAAAAAAAAGCATAAATAAAACCTAGTGCAATTATAATTTGCCAATACAACTGAGTGGTCCATCCTATTACGAAAGAAAATATTGCGCTTACTAATGCAAATGCAAATAAAATTCTCTTTCTACCAAAAGAATCTGATAAATGACCTGCAAATAGTGATGAGAACAAACCAGAACAATGAATTGAAAATCCAATTATGATTCCAAGAACCGTTTTACTAATGCTCATTTTATCTAACAAAACAATAGTTAGAAAAATAGGCAGCCACGACCAAACTCCAAAAAGTTCTGTGGCATGTGCAGTATAGCCTGTGATTAAAAGTTTAGTTTGAGAGTTCTGAACAAGTGAAAACTTTTTATTTTTGTCAGAGAATAAATATTTTTTAAAAAAATCTTTATATACTGCCGTAAGTAATAATATCATACCAATTAAACTCATGATCGATGAGATAAAAAAGCTTGTATGATAATTATAATTAGAAGATAAAATATAATTTATTGAAAGCGATAGTGCATAACCTAAAGATTGCGATCCTAAAAGAGTTCCTACAGCAATTCCTTTCTTTTTTTGATTAAATTTTTCTGAAACCAGTAAAATTGAAGGTCCATAAATTCCACCTTGTGCAAAACCAACAAAAAAATTTAAACAAGCGGCAGTGATAAAATTACTTGCAAAATAAAAAAATATGAAACTTGAGATAAAATTAAGGATAATGAAAATAGAAATTATTCTATTTGGATTATAAAAATCTGAAGCATAAGAGCTTATAAATAAAGCTAATGCAAAGCCTAGTGTTTCAACTGTTTGAATTATCCCGGCTTGGGTTGCAGATAAGTGCCAAGCAACTATAAGTTGCGACATTGCACCAACATACATAAAAAAAGTAATTGCAGAAAATACTCTTCCACATGCGATTAGCTTTAACCAATTCCAACTTGTGTTTATTTTCATCACTTAAAGAATTTATTTAAAAAATTTAAATAAGATATAGTCTTTTAAGAACATGCTAAATAAAATTAAAAAACATCTAGAGCTTGCAAATAAAGGCTATTTTGAGCACATGTTTTTTGCAATGAAAATAGGTTTAATGTGTCTATGGTCTTTTATTACAGCTTTTGTGCACGCTATTAATCCTGCTTGGTTTGAATATTCAACCAGTCAAAGAATCAAGCGCATGAACGATGTGTTTCAAAAAAATACGCGAAATGCGACAGATCAAAAAGATCAAAATGAGAAATAATAATTCGCTAATAAAAACGAATAAAAAATACTTTACTTCTTGTTAACAAAACCCAGTTCGGAATCGTTATAAGGAATCATTATATTTTTGTATTACTTAATTAAATTAAAAGCTACAGGTAATAACATCACAGCCGACACCAAACTTGTCAGAGCAATCACTATTCCAAGGCATTTAATTACGTTAAGACTTTCAATTTTATTACTCATGCAATTCATATAGAGATCAAATGTAATCAAAAAATGTAGAAATCATGTCATAAATATGATTTTAA
Organism: uncultured Alphaproteobacteria bacterium; assembly: GCA_903869725.1. Classification (GTDB taxonomy): domain Bacteria; phylum Pseudomonadota; class Alphaproteobacteria; order Pelagibacterales; family Pelagibacteraceae; genus Fontibacterium; species Fontibacterium scandinaviense. The sequence goes on from CAIQAD010000038.1 coordinate 68,852, forward strand.
CGTTAAGGTTTTATTACAATGAAAATTATTTTTTCTGCTATAAATAAATTAAATGATTTTAAATAACGAACTCTCTAAAGAAAAAAGTCCGTATCTTCTTCAACACAAAGATAATCCTGTACAATGGCAACGTTGGCAGAAAGCAGTGTTTGATCTTGCAAAACTTTTAAAAAAACCAGTATTAGTAAGCGTTGGCTACGCTTCTTGTCATTGGTGTCATGTAATGCAGCACGAGTCTTTTGAAGATATTGAAACAGCAAACTTAATGAATGAGAAATTTATCAATGTCAAAGTTGATCGGGAAGAACGCCCTGACGTTGATCACGTGATGCAAACCTGCCATCAAATCTATACGCAGCGACCTGGGGGTTGGCCACTTACTATGTTTTTAGATGAAAACGGCGTACCATTTATGGCAGGTACTTATTTTCCAAAAGAAGCAAAATACGGAATGCCAACGTTTAGAGAAATATTAACAAAAGTTTCGGATATCTACAAAACTGAACATGCTGCAATTCTAATTCAAGGACCAAAGTTTAAAGGTTTTTTAAATATGAGAAAAAGTCTTGTAACTAAACAAGAACTTATTCCTCATCTTGATAAAATTGTTGATCAATTAGATCCAGAAAAAGCTGGATTTGTTGGCGCTCCAAAATTTCCAATGCTTTATATTTATAATAGCATTCTATATTTTTATAAAAAAACTAAAAATGAAAAATATTTAAAAGCGTTAGAGTTATTGCTAAATAAAATTTGCTCACAAGGAATTTACGATCACGTTGAGGGAGGAATTGCGCGTTATTCAACGGATGATCAATGGTTAGTTCCTCACTTTGAAAAAATGCTTTACGACAACGTGCAATTTATTCAAATTTTAGCTGATTATTTAACTATTAAAAAAGATGATTATTTTTTAAATAAACTTGATCAAACCATTCAATTCTTTTTAAAAAATTTCAAATTACCTAATAATTTACTTGGTTCAGCACTCGATGCAGACAGTGATGGTGAGGAAGGAAAATATTATGTCTATCATTACGAAGAAATTAAAAATATATCAAATATTTCTAATTACTTTGAAATTAGCGAACAAGGCAATTGGGAAGGAAAAATTATTTTAAAAGAAATTAAAGATAAAACAATTGTTCCAAATATAATTATTGATCAATTAAAAAAAATTAGACAAACAAGAAATAAGCCATTCTTTGACGATAAAACGCAGTTAGATTTAAATGTATTTTTTGTAAGCGCTCTACTTAAGGCCAACAAAATTTTACCTAAGTATTTAGATGAAGCTAAAACAATTTTTAAAGCAATTGAAAATCATTTCTTTGCTAAAAATCCATTTCATTCTTATTCGCCAACAGATGTGTTTATAGAGGATTATTCTTATAGCATTCAATGCTTGATGGATTTGTATGATGAGACGCTATTAATCGATTATAAATTAAAAGCACGAGAATATGCAACTAAAGCTATAGAATTATTTTATGATAGAGAAAAAAAATTCTTTCAAAAAAATAAAATATTAACTAATGATTTGTTTGTGCCTGCATTTGATATTGCAGATCATAATATTCCAAATGGAAATTCAGTGATGCTAATTAATTTTTTAAGAATTGGATTTTTAAAACAAGCAAAAGAGCTTTATGAAAGTATGCAAGGTTATGTAAATATGTACTCAAGTAACATGGCAAGTTTTCTAAAAGCAATTGATATTTACGAAGATACTATAAGTAAACCAGGATGCACTGAGGAAGGTTGCACGATTTGAGAATTTACACCCCTCTATAACGAGAGGTGCAAATCAAATTGTAAAACTATTTAGCTGCAGCAGCTTGAATTACGTGCCAAACATTGTTCACGTTATCACCAGATTTATCGCCAGGTTTTTCATCTTTAACCCAGAAATAAAGCGGTTTACCTTTGTAAGCCCACTGAAATTTTCCATCATCGCGAGTGATAACAGTATATTTTCCAGATTTTTTTGCAGATGGTGCAATATATGGAGGCCATTTTGCAGCGCAGTCTCCATTGCAAACTGATTTTCCAGAAACTGTATCTTTATCAAAAGTATAAAGAGTCATTCCTTTTGCAGAATCTACAAGTATTCCATTAGACGCTTTAGCAGGTGCTGAACCAGCATAAGCACTAACTGTAAATGCAAACAATGCAAACAAAGTTACTAATATTTTTTTCATTATTTTTTTAAGTTTAAGTTAATTGTTAATCTTTAAATAACATAACAAAAAAAACTTTAATAGAAAAAATTTAAATTATTTACGTGCTGGTTCAGTGACTGTTTCTTTTGTGATAGTCTTTGTGGAAGGTTGAGCGGCTGGCTGTGTTACAGATTGCGTGTTTGGCAACACTCTAACAGAATCAATTCCAATAATTACAATGACTTTATCGCCAACTTTATAACCTGGATCGTTATCATTTAGTTTGCCTTGTGCCACGCTAAATGCTTTTGAATCTCCATCTTTTAAAATTGTATATTGATATCCATTATGTTCTCCTAATTTTGCAGGAATTACAGAACCAAGTACTGCGCCCGCGCCCGCGCCTAAAATAGTTATCAAGCCTTTCATATTTTTGCCTGAAGCTTCATTCGCGCCAACTGCACCAACTAGACCTCCAATGACTGCACCAATTACATTATTTTTATCATCCCCTTTAATTACTACTGGCTGAACATCAAGAATTTTTCCAGTTTCAACTTGCTGAACTTGGCTAACGTCATTTTGACTTACAACACGTGGGTTGTTCGCATTACAGGCATAAATAAATAATAAGCATACACTTAAAAAGGCTGAAATTTTTTTCATATTCTTAAATTTTAATTTTTAATTATGTCAGTCTTATGGCGGTCATTTAAACTGAAAAATCTATATTATTTAGCCAACATGTGTAGGAATAAAGATAAACCAGCACCAAGAAATAATGTGAACAATACATATAGCGCTACAATCACATAGCTAATAACTAAACTTGCGATAATAAATCCTTTACCTGAATATACGCCTTCGTTTTTATTAAAATCTTTTAAAGCTAAATGCCCAAGAATAAGAGCAATAATTTGCATAAGAAAAGGGATCACAAAAGCAGAGTAAATTCCAAGAACTGAAATTACAAAAGAAATAACTCCCATCGTATGAACTGGTTTTGAATTTGATGATTTACTTTTAGCCATTAGATTCTCCCTTTTTTTAAATTTAGTTTCTGCAATTTTTACAGAATTTATAATTTAATTACCAACACAAAATATGAACTAAATCGATGATTTTATAGCCTGTTTAATATATTCAGCTCTTAAAGCTTTGGTAAATTCTCCAGGTTCTCCTTCTCCAATTTTTTTTTCATTAATTTGTATAACTGGTGTAACGAAAGAAGTTGCTGATGTAATAAATGCTTCTGCTGCAGATTCTACTTCTGGCAAAGTAAAATTTTTAAAAATAACTTCATAACCTAAATTTTTTGCACAATTTAAAACCGCTTCTCTTGTAATTCCACTTAAAATTAATTGATCAGATTGTCTTGTAAAAACATTTTTACTTCTAACAATCCAAGCATTATTTGATGTGCCCTCCATAATATATCCTTCTCGCATCATCCATGCATCATCGAAACCTTTTTTAAATGCTTCTGTTTTTGCTAAACTAGGCCACAACAATTGTGTTGTTTTAATATCGCAACGTTTCCATCTTAAATCATCAACGGTCATAACTTTAATGCCTTTTTTAGAACTTTCGCTTTCAACGATTTTCTTTTCTTGGGTAAAAGCAAAAACTGTTGGACTTATATTTTTTTGACTAATAGTAAAATCACGATCAAAGACTCCTCGTGTCACTTGAAGATACACAATGCCTTCGTTTAAGTTATTTAATTTAATTAATTGTCGATGAAAATTTAAAATTTCGTCGTGATTTAAAGATTTTTCAAATCCTAGCTCTTTCATTGATCGATCTAATCGCTTCATATGATTTTTAAAATCAATTAACTTTCCTTCAACAATAGAAGTTACTTCATAAACAGAATCTGCAAACAATAATGAACGGTCAAAAATTGAAACTTTTGCTTGATCTTCAGGCAAAAACTGGCCATTTAAATAAACTTCTCTCATAGATTAAAAAAAAAGACTTATATAACTAGATAGAACAAGTCATGTCCTTGCCGCAGCATAAGGGACTTTTGATTTTACCATGGCCATTAGGACATTCTGAAACTTGTACCTTTTGTCCATTGTCTAATTTAAGTGAACCGTTCTTAAGTTCGTCTCCGCATTTGCCACAAGTTATATTTGCAGACATTTTACAAACTGGACATTCGTATGTTGCCATAAATAGATTCTCCTATTGTGATAAACATTAGTTAAAATTTTAAAATAATCAACGATTAACTAAAAAAAGCTAAATAACTTAAACAATAATGGAACTATTATTGCAGTTGCAATACCATTAAGACCTAAAGCTAGAGCCGCAAAAACTCCTGCTGTTCTATTTCTGCTCATCGCACGTGCTGTTCCAATGCCATGTGATGCAAGACCAAGTCCAAATCCTCTTGCTGACATGTCTTTTAATTTTAAAAAATCTAATGCAAAAGTTCCAAACGACGCTCCGATAATTCCTGTTAAAATAGTAACAATTGCAGTCAAGGATGGGATTCCACCAATTAAATCTGAAATTCCCATTGCAATGGGAGCAGTTGCACTTTTTGGCAACATACTAAGTAACACTTTTTCATCAATACTAAAAAATTTGCAAAGTAAAAAAGTTGAGGTAATTGCAAATAAACTTCCCAAAATAAGAGATATAAAAATAATTTTAGCTTCTTTTTTAATTAAACTAAATTGTTTATAAATTGGAATTGCAAGTGCAACCGTTACAGGTCCTAGCATAAAGTGAATAAATTTAGCACCATCAAAATATCGCTCATAGGAAATATTTAATTTAAGTAAAATAATTGACACGATAAAAATAGAAATCATCACAGGATTAACAAGAGGAAACAATTTCGATCGTTTGTAACAATAATCGCCTATTAAATAAGAGCCTATTGTCAAAGTTAACCAAAATAATGGCTCTGCCTGTAAATATACCCAAATGCTATATAATTTATCTTTTTCTAACATCTTATTTAATTTTTGTTTTTAATTTTTCCATCGTAAATGCAGTAAGTGCGATGGTAGAAACGGTAGTTATAAAAATAATAATAAGCACTCTAAAAAAATTATTTTGTAAATAAGTAAGATGCATAACAACTCCAACTCCAATTGGCACAAATAGTAAAGATAAGTAAGTCAACATGTGATTTCCTGTATCGATCACATCTTTTTTAAGACTTATAATATTCTTATTGTTTGTTTTTTTTAAAAATATTAAAGTTAACAGTAACAGCACGAGACCTATAACCGGCCCCGGTATATACAATTGAAAAAGTTTTTTAATTGCTTCACCAATTAATTGAAAAAAAAATATAACAAAAATTGCGCGTAGCATGATAAGTTAATTCTTCTCCTTAGGTGAACTTGAGCTAATTAAATAAATTCCTGTAAGCAAAATAACAGTTCCTAAATATTGTTCGTTTGCTATTGTTTCATGAAATACAACAGAACCTGCGATTAATATCGTAATAAAACTGATGCTTGAGATTGGAAAAGCAACGCTTAATTTTGCTTTCTTCAAAATAAAAATCCAACAGAAGAACATCGTAATATCAGTAAGTATTGCAAGATAAGCAAAGGGAGAATTTAATAATTCTATAAACCAACTTACACTAAAACTGTTTGAGGATAAGGATAATGATGCATATTTCATGAAGATTTGACTTAAGGTGTCAATCACTGGAATAATGGTCCACAATAATATTACTCTAAACACGGTGTACTTTCACTTCAAATAACGGACTTATTAATCTTAAAATTTTATCAATTAGATAATTATCATGCTTAAAATAAAGATAATTATTTAATAATTTACAACCAAGTTTAAGTTTTTCTTTATATTCTGACTGACCCGCTTGATAAATTTTAATTTTATTCTCAATACAATATTTTACGTTATCAAACCAAGAGTTAAAATATAAATTATATTTTTTTCCTTCACCTTCTTTTAGAAAAATAAATTTATCTATTAATATTTCTTTACTAATTAAAGACAGATCAAAACCTATAATATGATCGTTTACAGAATAAATCGAATATACCGCTCTATCTTTTAAATATTGCGATACACCTTTAAAAAAATCTTCTGTTAGCTCTGCAAATTCTAGTTCGCTTCTGTCTTTAGTGTGAAAATATAAATTCATAATATCTTTAAAACTTTCTAAATTTTTTATTTTTGTAACCTTTATAAAATTTCTTACTTTCATTTTCCGACGCATATCTTTTCTTGTTTTGTAACTTAAAGAATTAAAATATTCATCAAAGCTTTTAAAATTAATCTCTAAAATAGCTGTAGGTAAACTATTCATTTTTTTATATTGTAAACTTTCCATTATCTCACCCCAAAGATTTTTTTCTGATTCCGGAATATCTCGCATTCCAAATAATTTTGCGCCATTATTTTTGCCAAAATTTTCGAAACTATCTAAAATTTGAATTAGTAATTTCTTTTTTTCTTCATCGCTAAGCCCTGGTAAAAAGCCTAGATAATTTCTTTCAGTTTCAATTGAGCCAATAGCAGCGCAAGTTAATTTAAGAAAATTTGGAAATATTTTTGTAATGACATTTGTTATACTTTTTATAACTCCGCTAGCTGTAGCTGATATATCGTATTTCGTAATGAAAGCATGAGCTGCAGCCAAAATTGTATTATTTTCTACAATTGCAATGTAAAAAAATTCGAATCCTTTAATACCTGCTTTTTCAGTAGCTAATAAATAATCGTAATCCTCTAAAATATTATCAAAACAATTATTCCATTGCTGTTTGTTAAATTGTTCGATTGAATTTTTGATTACAACTTCTGCCATTAACTTTTATTAAAAAAATCAGCAGTGTATTCTACAACTTTTGCACGTTCTCGATCGATATGAATCATATGATAACTATCATCTAATAATATAAGCTGTTTTTTTCCTCCCAGTCTACTTAGAATATACTCAGAATTTCTATAATGACTTAAATCATCATTTTTTGCATGTAGTAACAACGTTGGGGTAATAATTTCTTTAAATTTATCTCTCATATCATCATTTAATTTGTACATTTGTCTTAATGTTTGAAATGGAAATTTATCTTCGCTATCCTTTAAAAAATCTCCGCGCATTATAATATTTCTTAGACGATCGTCTTTAATGCCGAAAGGGTGTCTCTCTGAAAATCCTAGCCATTTTACTGGCGGAAGATGTCCAATAATTGGAATAAGTGGAGACAACACGCCATGTAAAGGGATGTTCCAACCATCGTACCTAATAGCTGCGGAATATACCGCAGCACCTTTAATTGTATGTTTAAATTCATAAGCTAATTTTAATCCTAACATCCCACCCACACAAATTCCTGCAACGTAAATTTGATCGACTTTTTCTTCAATAGCTAACAAGACATCTTTGATTGTCTGGTACCAATCATTATAATTTGTTTTTAATAATTCTTTTTTTCCTTGAGCATGACCGGCTAGCAAAGGACAAATTACCGTAAAACCTTTTTTATTTAATTCTTTACCTACATATTTCATTTCAAGCGGTAAGCCTGTTAAACCATGAACAAGTATAACTGTTTTTTGATTATTGCCTTGGTAATAAAAACCTTTTTCCGTGATTAGATCTTCTAATAGAATTGAATTCATTATTAAAACTTTCCTGTATTAGAAATAATTGCAACTCCAATAGTTATTAAAATAACTCCTAGTCCGCGTTTGAAAGATATTTTTTCTTTTAATAAAAAATGACTTGCGATCACAACTCCGCAATAGGAAAGACTAAGCATTGGGAAAACTAAACTTAATGGTGCTCTTTGTAAAATAAATATCCAAGTCAGTAACTGAATAGTCCACAATGTAAAACCCAACCAAATAATAGGTTTAAAAATTATTCTTATGAAATGTTTATCTTTAATGCTGGCGTCACTTCCCAATTTAAAACATAACTCTCTTGCAACTTCTGCTGAAATTACAATCAAAACAAGAACTATTAGGAAGATATTCACACAAATTAGTTTAAACTAATTATATAAAAATTACAAAAAATTAATTTTAGAAAGAAATTTGTTTAAAAAAATTAAGCAACTTTTGATTTGCACGATCATTAATAACAGACAAATTTTCAATATTTTTAACCTTTAAATCTTGATCGATTAAAATTTCAGCACGTTTCATAAAAGTTGTAAAAAAATCTCCTGTATAGATTGGTTTTGAATAATCACCCGTCACATCAATTCCAAATATTTTATAATTTTCTGATAATAATTTTACAATATTGATAATTGTCTCGAGCGACATTTGCCCTTGATCCCAATTTGTCTCGGCATCTTGTTTTAACAAAACGTCTTTATCAAAAGTAATATAAATTGAATCAGTTTTAATCTGTTTTTTAATTTTTAAAAATAAATCATTAAAATCAATTTTATCTATATTTTTCCAAAATAATTTTTTACCCTTTTGTTCAAAACTTTCGTTAATTTTATAATTTGAAAAAACAAAAGAGGGATCGTGATAAAAAGGATAAAGCACTACTTTATTGTCCTCGAGCGCTCTTAAATTAGCTCCTTTTAACTCAGGAAAATTAAGATCTTTACTAGAAACTCCGATAGTAATTACTTTATCAACTTCAGGCAGTGTAATAGCTCTATTAACCCATGAACCACAATGAAGACGATTTTTATCTTTCACCCAATCAGGATGATTATCAAAATGTATAATGGTAAAATTTTTTCTGAATTTTTGAATAATAAATGGAAGAATTAAAGCAGTCACATGATGAAAATCACCCGATCCAAAAAAGGTAACATTTAATTTTTTTTCATCAATTACCAAGTGATCTTTTAAAAAATCGCTAAAATAATAAAGTAAATTGTCTTTGGCCCACAATCTTAGATGACTTGCAAGATTTAATGCTTCTATTTCATTTGCTGAATTTTCTTTAGCAAGAGAGATAAAATTTTTTTGAAATTTTAAAGAATTATCTAAATGAATAAGATTGAGTTGCAAACGATTATCGTTTTTCTGCTCTTGTAAAAAGTTCATCTAACAAGCGAAGTCCAAGATCAATTTCAGATTTAGTAATATCTAGTGAAGGCGCAAGAGTGATTACGTTTTTATAATATCCGCCAACATCTAAAACTAATCCGTATTTTCTCCCATCAACTTGAATATCAGCTTTCATTCCTTCATCGCTAATCCAATCCATCATTGCTTTGTCTGGTGTATATGAATCTTCGGCTTTACAAACTTCAACTCTTAGCGCAAGTCCAAGTCCGTCTACTTCACCAATCATTTTGTGATTTTTTTTAAGTACTTTAAGTCCTTCTAAAAAATAATTTCCTTTTTCTGCGATAGACGTTTCGTAATCGTTTTCTTGAAGCATTTTTATTGTTTCAAGCGCAACTGCAGTACCCATGGGATTACTTGCAAATGTTGAATGTGTCGATCCTGGAGGAAATATAGTTGGATTAATCATGTCTTCTTTTGCCCAAATACCAGAAAGTGGATTTAGTCCATTGGTGATTGCTTTACCAAAAATTAAAACATCTGGCTTCACATCAAAATGTTCAATCGACCACATTTTACCAGTTCTATACACTCCCATTTGAATTTCATCGACAACCATCAGAACTCCGTGATCATCTAAAACTTTTTTTAATTCTTTGAAGAAATTTTTAGGTGGAACAACATAGCCGCCAGTTCCAAGCAATGGCTCAACGTAAAATGCTGCATACTCACACTGATTAGTTTTTGGATCCCACACTCCATTGTATTCGCTCTCAAATAATCTTTTAAATTTTTGTACACAATAAGAGCCGTACTCTTCTTTGCTCATTCCTTTTAAACCATAACATTTAGATTTTGATTCACACGTTCCAGTTTTGCCAGTTGCTTTACAAGCGCAGCTTCTAAAATAATAAGGAAACTCTATAAATTGCGCACGATCTGAGAAATGTCCATATCGTCTTCTATATCTATAGCTTGAAGTAATAGAAGTCGCACCTAATGTTCTGCCATGATAGCCACCTTCAAAAGCAAACATTAAAGTTTTTCCTTTTGTGTAATTTCTGACTAATTTTAAAGAATCTTCTACCGCTTGGGATCCACCAACATTAAAATGAACTCTACCTTTTGTACCCCATTTTTTTTCTGCATCTTTTGCAATCAGAGTTGCTAATTCAACTTTTTCTCTGTGTAAATACTGAGAGGCAACTTGCGGGAGTGTATCCAATTGTTTATGAGCAGCATCATTTAATCTTTTATTTTTATATCCAAAATTAACTGCCGAATACCACATCTGTAAATCAAGATAAGGATTACCAGCTTCATCAAATACATATGAACCTTCGCAGTTTGAAAAAAATTTAGGATGTTCAGTGTAATGAACAGTGTCTCCGTAAGAACAATATTTATTTTCTAGTTCTCTAAGCTCTTTTAGTGAATGATCTTTGTTAGTTACACTTTTTGCAGTAAAAAGATTTTTTAACATTAAATTAGCTGTTTAGGCTTTTGAAAAATTGTTTTTTTTGATCTACGTTTTTCTCAATTACAGATTCAGGCTGACGAATAAGTTGTTTAACTCTCATCATCACATCAGAAAAATCATCGATAGCATAATGAGGTAGTTCGTGTTGTTTGCAATAAGCAAGTAAATTAGCTTTTGCAAGAACAAGATCTATTCGTTTAGAAACGCAATAGTCTGAATGTCCATCTCCTACATACACAATTTTTTTACCTGATTTCTTATGAGCTGCTGCAATTGAACATTTGCATACCATCGATTTACTATCGCATAGATTTAATTTTTCACTGAAGGCTAACGTCATTTTATTTTTTTCTTTAAAAATTAATTGATTAGCTGAAACTTGAATAGAATTTAGTCCATAATGAGCTAAAATTTTTTTAATTAAATAATCAATACCATCGCTTGCAATACTTATTTCGATATTCAATTTCTGACAAAATTTTACAAAATTAATGAATTGTACATCGATTTGTATAAACGATAACCAATTATCAAGTTGTCTTTTACTAATTTTAACAAGCTCAACTTGTCTTCGCATACACTCTGCTGTTCCAATCTTTCCTTTTACCCAATCGGCCTCGATATCTTGCCAAATAGGGTCAGCAAATCGCTCTAGCAATTGATCGAATGTATCGTTTTTTGAAATAGTTCCATCAAAGTCACAGATGACTTTAAAATCCGGATCTTTGAAACTTTTAATTTTCATAATAATTTTTAAAAAATGAGATTAATTAATAATGTCTACGAAGTATGGCTAAATAATGTATCCCAGATTTATATGTAGAATCTATAATTAATTAATTAGTTTTTATCAAGTTCTAAATTCACTAACACTTTAATTTCGTCTTTTAAAATAAAGGTTTCTGACCAAGGGCCACTACCAATTTCAAAGTCGTTACGATGAATAATAAAACTTCCATTTAAAATAACATGTTCATTTTTTAAAAAAATATAATTTAAAGGAATATCAAATTCTTTTTCATGTCCTTTAATTGTTAGACTAACATGCGAAATTGTATTCTGATCTTTAGTATTTATATAAAAATTTTTTGCAACTAAAATAATTTTGGGAAAGTGTTTTAGGTCAAAGAAAGAATCTCCTCTGATTAAATCTTTATAATTAGAGTCGTAATTAGTAAAAATACTATCTGCGTCAGTTTCTATTTTTGTATTTCCAATAAATTTTTCTCTATCAACTTCAACTGTTCCAGAAAATTTTTGAAAACCACCTTTTACATCTTCATTTAGCAAAACATCAATTTTAAATTGAATAGAACTTTTTTTTGGATCAATCGTCCATTTTTCTAAAGCAAAACTTGATGTTGAAATAAAAAAAAATAAAAGAAAATATTTAATCAATTTGAATTGCCGAACCACATTCTCCTAAGCGTTTTATCTTTTTGAATAAAGTGGTGATACAAACTTGCAAATATATGAATAACTAGCATTCCAAGAAAAAAATAAACAGAGTAGACATGAATGTTATCAAATAATTTTGCTTGTTCTTGATTTTTTTCAACTAAATCAGGCAATGTAAAAAGACCATAAAAATTTACTGCACGTCCGGCAGCTGAAGAATAGGCCCAGCCACTAACTGGAATAACAAAAAACATAAGGTAAAAAAGATGATGCAAAGATTTTGCTAAAATAACAAACGCTCTATTTGAACTAAGGATCATTGGTGTTTGATTAAAACCTTTCCATACTATTCTTAAAATAATCGCCCCAAGCACTAATATGCCGGTTGATTTGTGAATGCCGAAAGCAAGTAACTTATAAGGTCCAACTGGAATATCATCTAAAAAAAATCCTAAAATGAAATTGGCAATTATTATAAAGGCCATAATCCAATGAAAACTTTTACTAATCAAACCGTAACTATCTATTGTATTTTTTAAGCTCATAATATTAAATATTTTAACACCTTTTATCTAAAATAAAGAATTAATTTTTTGTTAAAATAAATAATTTGAAGTAATTACTAATCTGCACAACTTTAATGACTAGAAAAAAAATTAGTTTCTCTGAAGCTTGTTGGTACTGGTTTAAGCTTGGATTTATTAACTTTGGAGGCCCTGCAGGACAAATTGCGACCATGCACCAAAATTTAGTGCAAGAAAAACTCTGGATTTCTAATAAACGATTTATGCATGCACTTAATTTTTGCATGCTGTTACCTGGCCCTGAAGCTCAACAGCTTGCAACTTATCTTGGCTTTTTAATGCATAGAACCTGGGGTGGAATTATTGCAGGATTATTTTTTATTCTTCCGTCTTTTTTTATTTTAGTAGGTCTTGGAACAATTTACATGCTCTATGGCAAAGTTAATATGATTGCTGGAATATTTTATGGAATAAAACCAGCAATTGTTGCGATAGTATTTTTTAGCGCTTTTAAAATTGCACAAAGAACCATTCATCATGCAACACTGTTAATTATAAGTCTATTATCTTTTATTTCTATATTTTCATTTCACGTTCCGTTTCCATTAATTGTACTAAGTGCAGGAATTATTGGTTATGTTTTAAATCATTTCACGCCATCACTTTTTCAGCCAGAAAAAATTAAATTAACTAATAAAAAAAATAACCGTATCGCAATTATTAATGATAACTCTCCTATTCCTAGACACGCACAATTTAATATTAATTATTTTTTAAAAATATTAATAAGTGGAATATTATTGATAGGATTTGGAATTATCACGTTAAGTTATTTTTTTGGTTTTAATCATCTATTAACCCAAACAGCTTTGTTTTTTACAAAAGCAGCCCTGCTAACTTTTGGCGGCGCTTACGCGGTTTTACCTTATGTGTATCAAGGTGTCGTTGATCATTACCAGTGGGTTGAGCCAACACAAATGATTGATGGACTTGCCTTAGGTGAAAGCACGCCAGGACCATTAATTATGGTAATTACGTTTATTAGCTTCATTAGTGGTTGGAGCCAAAATGTTTTTTCAGCTCACAGTTTGTTTTTCTCAGGATTTGTTACAGCTTTAATCGCAACCATCTTTACATTTTTGCCCTCCTTTATGATGATTTTTTTAGGAACACCTTTTATAGAAAGCACAAGAAAGGTTATTAAATTTCATGCACCATTAACTGCGATAAGCGCTGCCATTATTGGAGTGATATTTAATTTAGGTGTATTTTTTGCTTATAATGTTTTTTGGAAAAATGGCGTTTTCAATCAAAGCAATTACGCTAGTTTTATAATTCTCATACTTTCATTTATTGCACTTATAAAATTTAAAACGAATACAATAACGATAATTTTATTAAGTGGATTTATAGGTTTGATTAGTATCTATATTTAAAAACATGAAAAAAAACCCAGTAGCCAGAGCTCTTAGAACTTCAAAATTTAAAAAAAGAGTAGTTGAAAGTAAAAAGAAATATAATCGTAAAAGTATTAGAAAAATTATTAAAGACTAATATTTAAAATATTCCATATTTTTTACCTTTAATATCTTGCGAAATAACTTCAATATTTAACAGATCTAGTTCAGCATTTTTTAACGCTCTTAAGTCCTGCACAGCCTTTAAAAATCTATTTGATTCTTTTTCAGTGATAATATTTTTTGTTAACGTTTTAAATTTTTCAATATAATTTTCTCTTTTGAAAGGACGTTTGCCTTGTGGGTGAGCATCTGCAATTCCAAGTTCATCTACAATTTTACTTCCATCATGCATCTCAATAATAACTTTACCGCCAAAACATTTCTTCTTTGGATCTGGATCATGATATTTTTTTGTCCACTCCTTATCTTCGAAAGTTTTAATTTTTTTCCATAACTCAACTGTACTTTGTTTTTTTGCTCTTGCAGGTTTATAAGAATCCTCATGGTGCCATTTGCCATCTTCTAATGCGACTGCAAAAATATACATAATAGAATGATCTAACGTTTCACGGCTTGCATTAGGATCCATCTTTTGTGGATCGTTTGCGCCTGTGCCAATAACATTGTGCGTATGATGCGAGGTGTGAATTTCAATGCTTTTAATTTTTGAAAAATCTTGGAGCTTTTTTCTCATATCACGTGCAAGATCAATAAGCGCTTGTGCTTGATATTCAGCAGAATGTTCTTTAGTGTAAGTTTCAAGAATAACTTTTTTTGACTCGCCCGTCTCAGGTAAAGGCACAAAATATTCAGCGTCTGGTCCTGATAATATTCTAGCAATCACACTATCTTCCCCTTCATAAATTGGATTTGGAGCACGCTCTCCTCTCATGCAACGATCAACTGCTTCTATTGCAAGTTTGCCTGCATGCGCTGGCGCAAATGCTTTCCAACTTGAAATATCACCTTTTCTTGATTGTCTTGTGGAAATGGTAGTGTGTAAAGCCTGTTGCACTGCTTGATAGATTGTTTCTGTATCTAATTTTAACAGTGATCCAATTCCGGCTGCAGCACTAGGTCCTAAATGTGCGATATGATCAATTCGATGTTCGTGTAGACAAATTCCTTTAACTAAATTTACTTGAATTTCATAACCAGTTAAAATTCCTCTAATAAGATCTAATCCATTTAATTTTTTTTGCTGAGCTACCGCTAAAATTGGTGGAATATTGTCGCCTGGATGACTGTAATCAGCTGCTAAAAAAGTATCGTGAAAATCTAACTCGCGAACGGCAGTTCCATTAGCCCAGGCTGCCCATTCACAATCAAATTTTTTTGAAGAATTTATTCCAAATACTGTTGCACCATTTTGTCTTGGATGCGTTAACGCCATGTCTCTTGCAGTTGTAACAGGTTGTCTTCCAAATGAGGCTATCGCAACTGATGCATTATCAATAATTCTATTAATAACCATATCAATTGCTTGTTCATCTAATGGTGCATTATCGGTTGCAACTGTTGCAATACGATATGCGAGCTGCTCCTCTTTTGGTAAATTTATTTTTGAGGGATAAACTTTTACTTTAAATTCTTTCACAACTTTTAATTATTAAATAATAAATAACATTACTCAACATGCGATATGCTATCAATTTTATCTCCTACATTAATATTATTATTTTTAAACCATCCTTGATTAACCTCAATTGCAAATACTACAGGTTTTCCAGAGCAATGTTCATTTTCAGTTTCTGGTTGCATATCTTCAATTTTGACAATCACATTATCCCGATCAACAAAAGCAATTGACAAAGGGATCAAAGTATTTTTCATCCAAAAACAAGGCAGCGATCCTTCTTCAAATAAAAACATCATACCTTCATTTTGTCCTAAACTTTTTCGATTCATTAAGCCTTGCGCTTCATCTTCTTGAGTCTCTGCAGACTCAACTATTAATACTTTTGAACCAATAATAATTTTAACTTTATCTAAATCAGCATAGGCATTGCTCGTTATAAGAACCATTGCACCAAACAAAAATTTTACAAATTTATTCATTATCTTTTTGCGTTACTACCTTTAGAAATATTTACTGGATATTTTATAATATTTTTCTTTAATTTATCAAAGAAGCTTTTTTCTAAATCAATATTCAATTTTTGAGATAATCTAATTAAATAAAAGAAAATGTCAGACACTTCATCAGATATTTTTGTCTGATCGATATTTTTAAAATCATTATCTGTTTGCCACTGGAATAATTCCATTAACTCTGCGGCCTCAACTGCTAATGCCATAGATAAGTTTTTAGGCGAATGAAATTGATCCCAATCACGCTCATTAACGAATTGAGTTACTGCATCTTGTATTTTGCTGATATTCATGAGTCCTCTAATGATGATTTTTATTTTTAGTTCTTTAAATTTAAACTAAATTATAAGTAATGAATATGTTTAGACTTCACAAAAATTTTCTAACAACCACAATTCCAATTACAAATTGGAAGCTTTGTACTTTACGATTAATGAATAATTGTTATTTTCCTTGGATTCTTCTTATACCAAGACAAGCAAATCTAAGACAAATTCATCAATTAAGCGAAAGTAATCAAATTCAACTAACAAAGGAGGTTAATCAAGCATCAAAAATCATCACTAAATTATTTAAACCTGACAACTTAAATGTCGGAAAAGTTGGCAATATTATTCCTCAACTACATATACACGTTATTGCAAGATTTAAAGGCGATGTCGCTTGGCCACATCCAGTATGGGGAAAACAGACAAAACCCTATTCAAAAAAAGCAGTCACTGCTCTAATAAAAAAAATAAAACAAACAACAGTTTAAATTTATGCTGAGTTACCGACATGGTTTTCACGCCGGAAATTTTGCAGATGTCTTAAAACATTTTTTACTTACCTATGTTTTAGAATATTTAAAAAAGAAAGATAATAGCTTTGTTTATATCGATGCCAATGCGGGAGCTGGAAAATATTTAATAGATGAATCTTTTATGCAAAAAAATAAAGAATATTTAAATGGTATCGATAAAATACTAAAAACAGAAATTAAAGATAAATTTATAAATAATTATTTAAATTTAGTTAAAACTTTAAACCCAAATAAATATTTAACTATCTATCCAGGTTCGTGTTGGTTTGCTCAGCAAATGTTAAGACCGAAAGATAGAATGCATTTTTTAGAACTGCACAAAAATGAATTTGTAAATTTAGAAAATAATTTTAAAAATCACTCTAAAATTATTATAGAAAATGAAGATTGTTATAAAAGATTAGTTAAATTATTACCTCCCATAGAAAAACGCGGCGTTATTCTAATTGACCCTAGTTATGAATTAAAAGATGAATATGAAAAAACAGTTGAACTTATAGAAAATTCTTTAAAGAAATTTAATAATGGCACATATCTAATTTGGTATCCAATATTAGAAAATAAAAAATTTGAAATCCTCACAAATGCTTTAGAAAATCTAAACTTAAAAAGTTATTCTCATATACAAATGATAATTGATAAGCATGCCGTAGGTCTTCAAGGAAGCGGGGTATTTATTATTAATCCACCTTTTTCTATTAAAGCAGATTTAAAACACAGTCTTCAATTACTATTTGATATACTGAAAAATAAAGACAGCGACTCTAAAATAGAATTTAAAAATTCTATTCAGTGAATCTAAAATTAAAAACCTTAAACTTAGTACTGTTTTTTTGAACGAGACTCTTTAGGAGCAGTACTTTTCGGTTTTTTCTTTTCTTTTTTACTTTCGCGGTTTTTTGACATAAATTTAAGTTGTTAATTGTTAATTATATTGTTTTTCTTCATTTGCTATAACAATTTGAGATGATTTCTAAAAAATTTAGCAAAGAAATAAGTGGAATATTTTACATGATTTTATGTATGATTTTCTTTTCTCTTAACGATACCACCATCAAATACATCCTCTCTAAAAGTGAAAATAAAGCCATTCTTGCTGAGATTATTTTTCTAAGAGGAGTATTTTCAACGATTATCTTAGGCATTTATCTCTATCTGAATGACAAACTAAATTTTAAAATCTTAAAATCCCCAGCATTGCATTTGCGGGGGTTGTTTGAGTCGATTGCTGGTTTATTTTTTTTTATTGGTTTAATTTTTTTACCACTTGGTGATTTATATGCGCTTTTAAATCTAGCGCCTATTTTAATCACCGCCGCTGGTGCTTTTTTCTTAAAAGAAAAAGTTGGCTGGAGAAGATGGACGGCTGTGTTGTTTGGATTTTTAGGTGTTATTATTATAATTCATCCTCAACATTTACAGTTTGGCTATGCTTTTATATTTCCCCTTGTGTCTGCGATCTTTATTGCAAAACGCGATACCATCACAAGAAAGATGTTGAATAAATTTGATAGCCTACATGTTATATTTATCACTTCTATTTTTATCACTGTCTTTTTTGGATTTGGAATGTTTTTCTATTATCAGCCAATAAATTTTTATAC
Organism: uncultured Alphaproteobacteria bacterium; assembly: GCA_903869725.1. GTDB lineage: Bacteria > Pseudomonadota > Alphaproteobacteria > Pelagibacterales > Pelagibacteraceae > Fontibacterium > Fontibacterium scandinaviense. The sequence continues at coordinate 87,360 of CAIQAD010000038.1, forward strand.
TTTACAATTTATTTTTTTATCGAGTATCTTAATATTGTTTGGATATTTTTTTTCAGTAAAAGCGATAAAAGCTACAAATATTTCAATAACCTCTCCTTTTAGATACACAATACTAATTTGGGGAATTATTTTTGGTTATTATATTTTTAAAGAAATACCATCATACAATATGATTTTTGGTTCCTGCATTATTGCAGCCAGTGGTATATTTATTATTATCCGAGAGAAAAAAATTGGTATAATCAAATAATGTCAGATCTTAAAACTTTAGTTGATTTGCTAAGTAAGAAAGCTGAAAAAACTTCAGAAGACAATGAATTGCTAGAATTTGTAAAGGGCAAATATTTCTTTGGAGTAGTTAAAAATAAAAAAAAATATGAAGGCATTACTATTAGTAGAAGATTCGAAGCTAAATACTCAAAACGCGAAGGCTATAAGATCATTGATACCATTGAAGAGTATTCTGATAAAAATTTGGCTAGATTAGAAAGATATTTAAGCGATTAATTATCATTTATTTTTATTTATTATTTTTGTATGTATTTAAGGCAATTAAAAAATAAATATGTGCATATTTAAAACGTGGAAAGGTTTTTGTTTGCTGCTTTCAGCATGTAAAGGGCAATGCAAAGCACATAAAAATCTTAAAAAAGCACTACAAAACATTAAGTAATTATCTTCATTTTTATCTTTATAATTTTAAGTTATTTTTCTAAAAGTTTTTTAGGATTCTTTGCTTAGTCTTTAATTCTCTTTGCTATAAGAACAAAAATTAGTAGGAGCAATTTGTCAATTTTTATCAAATTAGTATTCATAACTGTTATTTAATTCGAGATTTGTTTGTTCCATTCAAATTTTAAAATATTTTTAATTTAAATTTAAAAGCAACGGGGTTTTGGGGTTTTGGGG
>CAIQAD010000039.1 GCA_903869725.1 uncultured Alphaproteobacteria bacterium
AATTAAGAAAAATTAATGAAAAAAAATACCAATGAATTTTTCACATCAGAAGAGTCAGTCTCTAGACAAAAAACAGAAGAAATAGTCAATAATACACTTTTTAAGTGTGATGATGGAGAATTATTTTTAGAGTCTACTGTCTCCGAAACTATTATTTTAGATGATGGAAAAATTAAAAATACTAGTTACGACTCAATAAAAGGTTATGGCTTGAGAGCCGTAAATAACGATGTAATAACCTATTCGCATTCAAATGAAATTACAGAAGACTCATTAAAAAAATCTGCACAAATTATAACTGAGGCTAATAAAAATTTTTCAGGTAAAATCACAGAGAGTCCAAAAAAAACTAATAAACATCTTTATGAAGATGTTAATCCAATTGAAGAAAAAAAATTTTCACAGAAAATAGAAATATTAAATGAGATCGATAAATATTTAAGAAAAAAAGATCCAAGAGTAACTCAAGTAAGTAGTTCAATATTTTCTGAATATCAAAAAATTGAAATCATACGACCTGATAACCAAAGCTATACTGATAATAGACCGTTGGTTAGATTTAACGTTTCTGTTGTAGTCGAAAAAAATGGAAAAAAAGAAAGCGGAAGTTTTGGCACTGGGGGAAGGAAAATAATTGACGAATATGTTACTGATCTCAATTGGAAAAAAGTTTGTGATATAGCATTAAAACAAGCGTTAATTAATCTTGAAAGTGTTGAATCTCCAAGTGGAGAAATGAAAGTAGTATTAGGTCCAGGTTGGCCTGGGATATTATTGCACGAAGCAATTGGTCATGGACTTGAAGGAGATTTTAACAGAAAAAAAACATCTGCTTTTTCTAATCTTATGGGACAAAAAATTGCAAGTGAACAAGTGACTGTAGTTGATGATGGTACGTTAGATAATAGAAGAGGATCTATTTCGATTGATGATGAAGGAACTCCTACAAATAAAACAATCTTAATAGAAAATGGAATTCTTAAAAATTATATTAATGATAGAATGAACGCTAGATTAATGAACACTCAATCTACTGGCAATGGTCGAAGAGAAAGCTTTCAGTATATGCCCATGCCAAGAATGACAAATACTTATATGTACTCAGGGAAATATAATCCTGAAGAAATAATTAAATCTGTCGACAAAGGAATATATGCAGTTTCATTTGGTGGTGGCCAAGTCGACATTACTAATGGTAAATTTGTCTTTTCATGCACAGAAGCTTATGAAATTTTGCAGGGCAAAATTGGGAGACCATTAAAAGGAGCAACATTAATTGGAAATGGACCTGATGTACTTACAAAAGTTAAGATGGTTGGAAACGATATGCAACTAGATGCAGGCATTGGAACTTGTGGCAAAAATGGACAATGGGTTCCTGTTGGTGTTGGACAACCAACAATTTTAATTGATGGCATTACTGTTGGCGGAACCAAAAATTAGTTAATTTGAAATTTTAGCAAAGCCAATCCGACAATTGCAGCAGTTTCAGATCTTAAGATATTTTCACTCAAAGAAAAAGGAACGCAATTCTTCATATTTTTAAGTATTTCTCTCTCTTTTAAAGACCAATCTCCTTCGGGACCAATTAAAAGATATGTTATTTGATCTTTTCTTAAAATCTTATTATCTATTTTTTTATCTGAAGAATTAATGTCTGCAAAAAATATTATCGCATTATCTTCTAAAGATTTAATTTTTTTTTCAAATTTTTCTATTGAAGATAACTTTGGCAAAAATAATTGGTTTGACTGTTCGCATGATTCTTTAATAATTTTTTCAATTCTTTTTGAATTTATATCTCTGATAACAGATTTATCTGAAATAATAGGAATAAATTCTTTAACACCAATTTCTGTACATTTTTGTATAAGAAAGTCTAATTTAGAGGTTTTAATAATTGAAAAAATTAAAGATATTTTATTTTTCTGAATATTATTTTTCGTCTTAGACATAATCTTAATATGAGTTTGATGTTTAACAAATTTTAAAATTGAACATAAAAATTCTCCGTCTAAAGAATTAAACAACAGAATATTATCTTCCGACTTAAGTCGCATTACAGTTTTAAGATAATGGGTATCTTCTTTATCTAAAACCAAATTTAAATTTAAATCTAGTTTTTGATTTAAATAAATTCTTACTTTTGGAGTCATAAATGTTATTGTAGACGAATTATAAAATATCAAACGTTAATGAAAAAATATATTGAATTACTTAGATTAAATAAACCTATTGGCATATTTCTTTTATTTTGGCCATGCGCCTGGAGTATTGCTATTTCAGAATGGTACCAATTTGATTTATACCTATTTATTAAATATTTTTTTCTATTTTTTATAGGCGCAATACTAATGAGAAGCGCAGGCTGTATTTTCAATGATATTATTGATAGAAATTTTGACAAAAAAGTATCACGAACAAAAAACAGATTAATTGCATCAAAAAAAATATCAATTTTTACCGCACTTATTATAATTTTTTTATTAGTTAGCTCTTCACTATCAATATTAATTCAATTTAATAAATTTTCTATAGTTTTAGGGATAAGCTCAGGACTCCTGATAATTATTTATCCTTTTATGAAAAGAATTACTTTTTGGCCTCAACTATTCTTGGGGTTAGCATTTAACTGGGGAGCGTTACTTGGTTGGTCTGCATTTTTTGGTAACATAAAATATCAAAGTATCATTTTATATATTGCAGCAATTTTTTGGACATTAGGCTACGACACAATTTATGCCCTGCAAGATCTAAAAGATGATTTAAAAATAAATGTAAAATCAACTGCAATAAAATTTCAAAAAAATATTATTAAATTTCTTTCAATTTGTTTTGCTACATTTACAATTATAATGATTATGCTTGGAGTCTTTACGAATAGAAATTATTCTTATTTTATACTGATTATATTATCAAGCTTTCATTTAATTTTTCAAATATATTCATTATCTAAAATTAAGAATAACAATAAAAATCAACTTCATAAAATATTTTGTAGTAATAATTTTTTTGGTTTTATTATTTTTCTTATACTTACGTCTCAAGTTATATGATTAAAGATAAACAATATTTAGATGATATTGGAGAATTCTGTCTTCAAGAACTCAAAAAGATTGGAACTACAGCGGCTGAGGTAATTGTAGCCCATTCTATTTCGGATGAAATTTTAAGAAGAAATAGAAAAATTGAAGAAGTAAATAGATCTGAAGATATAGGCATTTCGTTAACAGCGTACATTGACAAAAAAAAATCTAATATTTCGATTTCAAATTTAAATAAAACAAAAATTAAACAAGCGATAGAACGTTGTTATGAAATGGCCAAAAATACTCCTGAAGATGTTTATTGTGGCTTACCTGACCCTAAAGTTTTTTTTAAAAATGAAAAAAATTTAGATCTGTTCGATGAAAAAATTATTTCATTTGAAAAAAAAAAAAATTATCTTTCTGAATGTGAAGACGAAGCTTTAAAAAACCAAAAAGTAAACAACTCAAATGGAGCTACTTTTACTGAAATAAAATCAAATTTCGCTTTAAAGAATTCTAGTGGTTTTTCTGATGGATACAAATCTTCAATATTTAGCGTTTCATGTGATATGGTTGCTCAAAACGGAAATAGCATGGAAAGAGATTATGAATATTCCTCAAAAAGATTTTTCGATGATCTTACCGATGCTAAAAAAATTGGCAAATTATGTGCTGATAGAACTGTGAAAAAATTAAATCCAAGAAAAATTAAATCTTTTTCTGGACCTGCAATATTTGAACCTAGAGTCTCTAGTAGTTTTTTATCGCATTTGCTATCATCAATTTCAGGACATAATTTAGCTCGAAAAGTAAGTTTTATTAAAGGTGAGATTGGAGAAAAATTGTTTCCTGAAAATATAAATGTCGTTGACGATCCTTTAATTTTAAAAGGTTTGGGATCAAAAAATTTTGATTCTGAAGGTGTTACTTGTAATAAATTAAATATAATAAAAGAAGGAAAATTGAATTCTATTATACTGGACTCTTATTCTGCTAGAATTTTAAAGACAGTTACTAACGGAAGATGTGGTGGAGCAACAAACTGTTACTTTGAAAAAGGCAATATAAACAAAGTAGATTTATTAAAAGGAGTAAATAAAGGTGTTTATGTAACTGAATTATTTGGATCTGGTTTTAATTCAATTACTGGCGATTTTAGTAAAGGTGGAGCTGGTTTTTTAATAGAGAATGGTGAGATCACATATCCCATTAGTGAAATAACAATAGCTGGAAATATCAAAGAAATGTTTAAAACAATGATTTTAGCTGATGATTTAGAATTTAAATCCAGAATCAATTCTCCAAGTATTAGAATTGAAAATATTAGTGTAGGTGGAATATAAATGAATAACTTTTCTATAATCAAAAGAATATTTACAACTCAAATATCAAAATACATTCCTGAATTAAGTTTAACTATTTTTTTTATAATTCTTAATGCAATCACTACAGCTGGAAGTGCATGGCTATTAAATCCGGCTATTAAAGAAATATTTGTAAATAAAAATACTACGATGTTATATTTAATACCAATTGCAATTATAATTACTTTTACAGTGAAAGGTCTTGCTAATTATGGAGTAAAAATCGTTACAATAAAAGTTGCAATAAAAATAATTAAAAATATTAAAATTTTAATGATGAAGAAATTTTTACTTTCAGATATTTCTCATTTAACAGCAAAACATTCTGGAAAATATCTTTCAAATTTCACAAATGATGTAAATGTTTTGTATATAGCTTTAACTGGGGCTGTTGTAACTTTCTTTCAACAGAGTCTAACTTTAATAGCTTTGTTAGTTCTAATGTTTTATCACGACTGGCAACTTAGTTTGTTAGCTATCACCATGATACCTCTTGCTGGATTTTCTTCGAGAAAATTAGGAAAAAAAATGGGAAAAAAAGTTAATCTAAGTTTAGAGGCTTCTGCAAAATTTATGAAATATTTTACAGAAATCATAAAAGGTTCTTGGCTAATAAAAATTTATCAAAAAGAACAAGAAGAATTAAACAAAATAAGTTTAGTTATAGATGAAAAATTTAGCACTTTGAAAAAAGTAGAACAAACTAGACTTGGCGCTGGACCAATTATGGAATTAATTTCAGCAATTGCAATTGCAACTGTAGTTTTCTTCGCAGGTTACAGAAGCATGCAAGGAGCGATAACACTTGGCCAATTTGTATCATTTTTGGCAGCTTTGATGCTGGCTTATCAACCCGTTAAGGCGCTTGCAGGTGTAAATATTGGAATTCAAGAAGGTGTGTCAGCAGCAAAAAGGATTTATGAAATTATTGACCAAAAAAATGAAATTTATCATGATGATAAAGCGCCATCGCTTAAAATTAATAGAGCAAACATTGAGTACAAAAATATTAATTTTATTTATCCTGACGGAACTCATGCGTTAAAAAATTTATCTACAAAAATCAATGGCGGATCAAAAGTTGGATTGGTAGGCATAAGTGGTTCTGGAAAAACTACATTTATGAATTTAATTCCAAGATTTTTTAATTTAACAGAAGGAGAAATATTTATTGATGATCAAAATATTAATGAGATAAATTTAAATTCATTAAGAAAAGAAATATCACTTGTCAGTCAGGATGTTGTGCTTTTCGATGACACAATTAAAGCAAATATTTTATACGGCAATTCTCAAGCAACAGATAAAGAAATTAATGATGCATGTGAGTTTGCGGCTGCAAAAGAGTTTGTAGATAAATTACCTTTAAAATATGAAACAATTATTGGAGAAAACGGCGTCAAATTGTCAGGTGGACAAAAGCAAAGATTGTCAATTGCAAGAGCCATCTTAAAAAATTCCTCGATTATTCTTTTAGATGAAGCAACTTCATCTTTGGACTCAGAGTCAGAAATTATTATTCAAAGAGCTATTGAGAACCTAACAAAAAATAAAACAACAATTATTATTGCGCATAGATTATCTACAATATTAAACTGCGATAAAATTATTGTTTTCGATAAAGGTAAGATCATTGCAGAAGGTAAACATGAATATTTAGTAGCTAACTCAGATATTTACAAAAAATTATATGAAAAACAAATAATTAGTTAATGCAATTAATTTATTTTTTCATAACAACGATTATAAATTATATTTTAAAAATATATTTATATTTCAGAATATTTAAAAAAAAAGAAGACCCTGCAAGATTTAAAGAAAAATTAGCTATTTATTCTATAAAAAATAACTACGAGAACTTAATATGGTTCCATTGCGCAAGTATAGGTGAACTTAAAAGTGTATTCCCTATAATTGATTATTATTTAGAAAAAAAAAAATTTAATATATTAGTAACAACTATTACTCTTAGTTCTTATAAAATATTTGAAAAAAAGTACAAAAAAACAAGAAATATTATTCATCAATTTGCGCCGATTGACAGCCCTCAGATCGTTAAAAGATTTTTCTCAGAATGGAGGCCAATTTTTATTTTTTTTACAGAGTCTGAAATGTGGCCCAACCAGATTTTGGAAGCAAAAAAACTAGGAATTCCAATAATTTTAATTAATGCCAGACTTTCCCAAAAATCATTTAAAAAATGGCTAATTGTTAAAAATTTTGCTAGCAAAATTTTAAGATCTTTTAATTTAATTCTTTGTCAAAGCAAAGAAAGTTTAAAACATTTTAAGTATTTTAACACTAACAATGTCGAAATGATTGGAAATTTAAAATTCATAATTAATGATAATGAAAAAATTGTAGACATAGAAAATAAAAATCTAATTAATAAGAAAATATTTTTAGCATTGAGTACACATCGAAAAGAAGAGAATGTTTGTATTGAAGCGCATAAAATTCTTAAAAAATATTATCCAAATCTTTTAACTATAATTATACCACGACATATCGATCGCATAAAAGAAATAGAAATTACTGTTAAAAAATCACAACTAAATTATTTAATTGCTAATTCGTTTAGTTCAATAAAAAATAATTACGATATCATAATTGTTAATTCATACGGCGAAACACAAAACTACCTCAGATTTTCAAAATTTGTATTTATAGGTGGATCTCTTATCAAGCATGGAGGACAAAACCCATTAGAAGTTGCGCTTAATAATTCAGTGATATTACATGGGCCATATGTAAATAATTTTTTCGAGATTTATGAATTTCTAAATAATTTAGGTAGCTCTTTTAAAATTAATTCTACAGAAGATTTAATAAACAGACTTAAAGAAATTTTTAATTCAAATAAAGTTATAGATACAAAAATAAAAATTAAAGAAATTGGCAAAGAAATTTATAATAACACTATAACTAAACTAGAAACATATTTATCAACAAAATAAATGCTACTTTTAAAACCTCAATTTTGGGATAAAAAACAAGATACAATATTTTCTATAATATTAATTCCCTTAAGTATTATTTATTATTTACTAATTTTTTTTAAGGAAAAACTTGCAAAGCAAAACAAATTTGGAATATCGATAATTTGTGTTGGTAATATCTATATCGGAGGTACGGGAAAAACTATAAGCGCTATAGAAATATTTAAAATTATTAGTAAATATAAAAAAACTTGTTTTTTAACAAAAGGCTATGGCCGAAAAACTTCTAAAGACTTTTTTCTTTATAAAAAAAATACAAAAAAATATACTACAGATCAAATAGGCGATGAGTCATTTTTACTAAATCAATTTGGTCCAACTTATGTCTCGTACAACAGAAAAAAGGCTATTAACATTATTAAAGATAAAGGTTTTGAGGCAATAATTCTTGATGACGGATTTCAAGACAAATCAATTTTTAAAGATATAAATTTTTTATGTTTTGACTCAGAAAACTGGATTGGAAATGGAAGATTGCTTCCTTCGGGTCCTTTGAGAGAATGTTTAAAATCTATTAAAGAAGCTAATTATGTTATTATAAAAGGGAATAAAAATCAAAAAATAGAAAATTCATTAAAAAAAATAAACAATAAAATTAAATTTTTTTAA
>CAIQAD010000040.1 GCA_903869725.1 uncultured Alphaproteobacteria bacterium
AGAATTAATTAATGTTTATTAACAATCTAAATCCTTCAATTCTTAAAATTGGTTTTATTGAAGTGCGTTGGTATTCTCTTGCATATATATTTGGAATTCTTATTGGTTTTTATTACGCAAAATCCTTAATCAAAAAATATTGGTTTCAAGATAATATTAATATTCATACATTTGACAATTTTTTAAGTTATGCAATTCTTGGTATCATTCTTGGTGGAAGATTTGGATATATAGTATTTTATAATTTTAATTATTATTTTAATAATCCAACTAAAATATTTTATATATGGGAAGGCGGAATGTCTTTCCATGGAGGTGTTATTGGGATTATAGTAGCAACAGCACTTTTTGCAAAAAAAAATAAAATAAAATTCTTAAATTTGACAGATATAACATGCTGTGTTGCTCCTATAGGAATTTTTTTAGGACGAATTGCTAACTTTATTAATGGCGAACTTTATGGAAAAAAAACTTTAAATAATTATGGAGTGATATTTCCTAAAATTGATATGGAACCAAGACACCCCTCTCAACTTTATGAAGCTTTATTAGAAGGAGTGTTATTATTTTTAATATTAAATATTACTCTAAAATATAAAAAAAAATTATTTAAGGGAGAAATATCTTGTTATTTTTTGACAATTTATTCAATTTTTAGAATATTCTCAGAATTTTTTAGAGAGCCAGATACACAAATAGGTTATATATACTCATTTTTTTCATTAGGAATGATTTTAAGTATTATTTACTTAATTATCGGTCTGATTTCATTTGCTATACTTAAAAATGAATCATTTAAATAATATTTTTTTTAATAAAAAAACAATATCTTTAGACAAATTTATAAACAATTCATTATTTAAAAAAAATTTAGGATATTACGAAAAAGAGGAAATTTTTGGAAAACGTGGAGACTTTGTAACATCCCCTATTATTTCTAGTATTTTCTCTGAAATAATATGTATTTGGATAGTTTCCTATTGGATATTTATAAAAAAACCAAAAATAATAAATATTCTCGAATTAGGACCTGGAAATGGGCTGTTAATAAAAGATATTATAATTACCTTGCAAAAAATTAAGACTTTTAACTCTAAAACAAATTTTTATTTATTTGAAAAAAGTAAAAACTTAATAAAAAAACAAGAAAAAAATCTTTCAAAATTTAAAAAAATAAAATGGATAAATAAAATAGATAAATTAACAAATTATCCAACTATTATAATTTCTAATGAATTCTTTGACACTTTACCTATAAAGCAGTATTACAAAAAAAAAAACTTATGGTTCGAAAAACATATAGTATTTGAAAAAAAAAATAAAAAAATAAAGTACTTTTACAAACCAATAAAAAGTTTAAATATTAAAAAATATTCAAAGTTTTATGACTTAACTAAAAGTACTGTTTTTGAGTACTCAACGGTTATAGAAAAATATATAAATACAATTTCCAAGATTATAAAAAAAAATAAAAATATTTTTATAATGTTTGATTATGGTTACGTAGGCAATATAGGCAAAGAAACATTAAGAGGATTTAAAAATCACAGACTTGTAAATTTTTTAAAATATTATTTAAATTGCGACATTACTGCAGACGTTAACTTTGATATCATCAAAAAAATATTTAGTAATAATAATTTAAATTATTCAAAAATGCAGAGTCAAAATTACTTTCTACAAAAATTAGGTATTTTGGAAAGAGCTAAGCAAGTACTTAAAATTAATGAGGCTAACAGCAAGAAAATAATTGCAAGTTTAAATCGTTTATTAAATCCAAATGAAATGGGAGAAAGGTTTAAAGTTTTTATGACCTCAAATAAAAATTGTAAATTTAACTTAGGTTTTGAATGATGTTTTTTCATTCAAAAAAAATTAATAATATTCATAATGTTAAATCCTTTTTTTTTACAAAAAAAAATGGATTTTCAAAAGGTATATACAAAAGTCTTAATTGTGGAAAAGGATCTAACGATAATAAAAAAGTTGTTAATAAAAACCTACTTTGTGTTTCAAAAAAAATTAAAATTTCTAAAAAAAAGTTAATTTTACTTCATCAAATTCACAGTGCTAAAGTTGTAGATTTGAAAAAAATATTCATCGTAAAAAAATTTAAAGCAGATGGTATTGCGACTAAATTATCTAATTTTGCATTATGCATATTAACCGCAGATTGCGTTCCTATTTTAATTGCTGACAAAAAAAACATGAATATTGCCGCAATACATGCTGGATGGAAAGGTGCCAATTCTGGAATTGTAGAAAATATTATCAAATTAATGAAAAAAAAAGGATCTAAAATTAGTAATTTAATTGTAGCAGTCGGTCCTTGTATCTCACATAAAAATTATGAAATTAAAGAAGATTTTATTAAAAAAATTAAAAAAAAAAATTCTAATTATAGAAAATTTATAATTTACAAAAAAAAAACAACTTATTTTAATTTAAGAAAATTTATAGAATATAAGTTTTTAAACTTAGGAATTAAAAAGAATAATATTGAACATATTAATAAAGATACCTATTCTGATAAAAAACACTTTTTTAGCTATAGAAGATCTGTTCATAATAATGAACCGGACTACGGAAGATGCATATCAATTATTTGTAGATATTAATTGATTAGCTAATTGTTAAATTATATAAATAATTGATGAAAATATTAGCAGGAACAAGCAACTCCTCTCTCTGCAACGAAATTTGCAAGTATCTTAAAGTTAGGCCTACTGAAAGAATGATTACAAGATTTGCCGATTCAGAAGTTTATGTAGAAATAAAAGAGAATATGAGAGGCAACGATGTTTTTGTCATTCAATCTACCTCTTATCCAGCTAATGACAACATTATGGAATTATTAATTTGTATCGACTCTTTGAGAAGATCATCTGCAAAAAGCATCACCGCCGTAATTCCTTATTTTGGTTACGCAAGACAAGATAGAAAAGTTGTTCCAAGATCGCCTATTAGCGCAAAATTAGTTGCTAACTTAATTGTGAATGCTGGGGCAACTCGAGTTCTAACAATGGATCTTCATGCAAATCAAATACAAGGTTTTTTTGATATTCCTGTAGATAATTTATTTGCTGCTCCAGTGCTTGTAAAACATATATTAAAAAATATTAGCTCAAAAAATATTGTTTCTGTTGCACCTGATGTTGGTGGAGTTGAAAGAGCAAGAGCTATTGGCAAAAGATTAAATTCTGGCTTAGCAATTATAGATAAAAGAAGAGAAAAGCCTGGCCAATCTGAAGTAATGAACGTTATAGGAAATGTGAAAGGCAAAACTTGCATCATAATCGATGATTTAATTGATAGTGGTGGAACAATATGTAATGCTGCAGAAGCCCTAATAAAAAATGGAGCAAAAGAAGTTTACTGTTATGTAGTTCACGGGGTACTTACTGGAAAATCAATTGCAAATATTAATAAATCTAAAATAAAAAAAATGATTATTACAAATACAATTGATAATACAAAAAAAATCATAAATAATTCAAAAATAGAAATTATAAGCATCGCGCCTTTAATTGCTGAGGCTATAAAAAGAATTTCTAAATCAACTTCAGTTTCCAGCTTATTCAATTAAAGTAAGAATTACTTGTTTTATTTTAAAAGTTGATATAAAACAGCGCTTCTAATTATATGGAAAATCTAAAACTTGAAGCAACTGAAAGAAAAATTGAAAGTAAAGGAAATCTTAAAAAATTAAGATTAGATGGCTTTCTGCCTGGAATATTATACGGTGATAAAGAAACAAATCTTCCGTTATCTGTAAAAAAAAATTCAGTTAAAAAATTATTAGAGTCCATAAATTTCATGAGTTCAGTTATAGAAATTAATATTAACGGATCTAAATATAAAGCTTTGCCAAAAGATATTAATTTTCATCCTATTAATAACGAACCAATTCATATTGATTTTCAAAAAATTAAGCCAGGAACTAAAGTTGTGGTCAATATACCCGTCAGATTTATTAATAACGAAAATTGTCCAGGATTAAAAATGGGAGGAGTTTTAAACATTGTAAGAAGAAAAATAGAATTAAAATGTCCTGCAGAAAATATTCCAACGGAAATTATAGTTGATCTAACTAATAAAGAAATGAATGAAAGTATTCATATTTCTTCTGTTAAACTTCCTGAAAATGTTAAGCCAGTAATTAGCGATAGAGATTTTACAATCGCAACAATTGCGGCTCCGACAGTAGTTAAGGAACCAGAGCCAGCAACAGCTACTACAGCTACTGATGCCACTACAGCTGGTGAGGCTACTGCTGAAGGAAGCGTTGACTCTACTAAAGCTACAGATCCGAAAACTGGAGCTAAACCTGCTGATTCAAAAGCAAAAAGTGCCGAAGGTGGAGCTAAAACTTCATCACCAGCCGCTGATAAAAAGAAATAATTTTAAATGTTTTTATTTGCAGGGTTAGGTAATCCAGATCCGAAACATGCAAACAACAGACATAACGTAGGTTTTAAACTTATTGATGCATTAAATAAAAACTTTGGGCTTTCAAAACAAAAACCAAAATTCAAAGGTCTGTTAACAAACGGACAAATATTAAATGAAAAAGTTATAGTTGTTAAGCCATTAACTTTTATGAATAACTCAGGAATGTGTATTAGAGAAATTACTGATTATCATAGAATCAAAACTAACAACATTTTTGTTTTTCATGATGATATGGATATTGAAATAGGAAAAGTTAAAACTAAAATTGGCGGTTCTAGCGCTGGTCACAACGGAATAAAATCAATAGATGAATCGATTGGTACAGAATACAATCGAGTAAGGATCGGTATAGGACACCCAGAAAATAAAGAAGAAGTTGATAAGCATGTTTTAAATGATTTTACAGAAGAAGAAAAAATAATCATTGAACAAGTAACAAAAAAAATATTTAAAAATATAAATTTACTTATAGAAAAAAAACTGGACGAATTTACAAGCAAGAATAATCAGTGATTCATGAGTTTTAAATGCGGAATAGTAGGTTTGCCCAATGTAGGGAAATCAACATTATTTAATGCTTTAACAAAATCTAAAAATGCTCAAGCAGCGAATTTTCCTTTTTGTACAATTGAACCAAACATAGGAGTTGTAACAGTTCCGGATGGAAGACTAGAAAAATTATCAAAAATTGCGAGATCACAAAAAATTATTCCAACATACATAACATTTGTTGATATTGCAGGATTGGTTGCTGGAGCTTCTAAAGGTGAAGGTTTGGGAAATAAATTTCTTGCAAACATAAGAGAAGTTGATGCAATTATTCATATGCTTAGATGCTTTGACTCTTCAGAAATTCAAAATGTTAACAAAACTATAGATCCAATAAGAGATCTAGAAATAGTTGAGACTGAAATGATGATTTCAGATCTTGAGTCACTTGAAAAAAGAATGACTAAAAATAAAAAAGTTGAGTTGAGTAAAGAAAATTTAGAAATACTAGATTTTGTTTATCGAGATATCAAAAATGGTATCAAACCTAAGGATCTTGAAAAAAAATTTGAAAAAAAATTAATTAAAAACTTAGGAATATTATCTACAAAACCTAGAATACTCGTATGTAATGTTGACGAAGAAAGTCTTGCAGAAGGTAATGTTTACTCAAATGCTTTAAAAGATAAATTTAATGAAGATACTATAATTTTAGCATCTGCAGAAATAGAACAACAAATTACAGAATTAAATGACAACGAAGCAAATGATTTTATGAAAGAAATAGGAATTAAGGAATCTGGTCTAGATCAAATTATAAAGGCCTCTTATAAAATTTTAAATTTAAGCACTTATTTTACAGTTGGACCAAAAGAAACTCACGCTTGGACAATTGAAAAAAATTGCAAAGCTGTAGATGCTGCTGAGGTAATACATTCTGATTTTAAAAAAGGATTTATAAAAGCTGAAGTAATATCTTATTTAGATTATATAAGTTTTAACGGTGAAGCTGGCGCAAGAGATAACGGAAAATTAAAAATAGAAGGAAAAGACTATCAGGTAGCTGATGGAGATGTGCTACATTTTAGGTTCAATACGTGACCAAGTTTTCTTTTTCACAAAGTAAGCCAACGCTGAAACTATCAACAAAAAAATAATTGTTTTAAATCCAGTTTTTTTTCTCTCCTCTAAATGAGGATCTGAAGCCCACGTTAAAAATGTTGTCACATCAAAGGCCATTTGTTCAACGCTTGCTTCTGTACCATCAGAGTACTTAACTGCATCTTTATTAAGTGGTTTTGGCATTTTAATGCTATTTCCTGGTTTAAATTTATTGTAATAAACTCCATCCTCTAATTTAATATTTTTAGGAGATTTCTCATAACCTAATAAAATTGAATAGATATAACTAGGACCACCTTCTCTGGCCTTAGCTAAAGTAGACATGTCTGGTGGATAAGCGCCACCGTTCGCTGCTCTTGCAGCTTGTTCATTAGGAAAAGGAGACTTAAAATGATCTGAAGGCTTTGATGATCTTTTAAACATTTCTCCATTTTGATTAGGTCCATCCTCTACTTCAAACTTTGAAGCTATAGCCTTAGTTTCTTCTTCTGTAAATTCAGGCCCTCCCTGTTGTGATAAATTTCTATAATTTAAAAGACTCATTGAATGACATGCTGAACATACCTCTGTGTACACTTGATATCCTCTTTGAAGAGACGCTCGATCAAATTTTCCAAAAATGCCATCAAATGAAAATTTTGGATTCAATAATTTTTCTGAATCTTCAGCTGAAATTGAAGGACTAATATTAAAAAATACAAGGAATAATAATAAAATAAGTTTTGACATATTGGGCATTAGAATTAAAATATTTTTAACGTTTTAATTTTTCCTTTTTTTTTCCAGTCTTCATATTCGTGAATACTATTTGGCATTTGCAATGGCGTTTCCATAATTGAAACTAGCGGAGTTATAATCAAGAAAAACATAAACCAGTATGCTAGCCCTATTCTACTTAATATTACATAAACGCCTTCTGGAGGCATTTTTCCTAGGTACATCAATAAAAAAAAATCTAATACAAATAAAAAAATAAACTGTTTCCAAATAGGCCTAAAAACTGAAGAACGTACTTTGCTCAAATCCAACCAAGGAAGTAATCCGAGCATTGCTATACTACTAACCATAGCAATAACTCCTAGGAGTTTATTTGGTATACTTCTTAAAATTGCGTAATAGGGCAAAAAATACCATTCCGGAACTATATGTGCTGGAGTAACTAATGGATTTGCTGGTATGTAATTATCCGGATGTCCTAAGTAGTTAGGAATATACATCATGAACAGTACAAATATTAATAAAAATACCAACATTGCAAAAAGATCTTTGCTCGTTGTATAAGGAGCAAAACTAACTGTGTCTCTTGTGTCCACTGGCTCAATGCCTGATGGATTATTTGAGCCTACTATGTGCAAAGCAATTACGTGAAAAACTACAATTCCAACAATACCAAAAGCTATAAGCCAGTGAAGCACATAAAATCTATTAAGAGTTGAGTCTCCAACTGCATAATCACCCCACAGCCAAGTTACGATAAATTTTCCAACTACAGGAATAGCTGAAAAAAGATTAGTAATAACAGTTGCTCCCCAATAACTCATTTGACCCCATGGCAATGTATAGCCAAGAAAAGCTGTAGCCATCATCATAAAAAAAATAATTATTCCCAGCAACCACATTAATTGACGAGGCTCTTTATAAGAACCATAATACAAACCTCTAAAAATATGAAGATAAACTGCTATAAAGAAAAAAGATGCTAAATTCATATGGGCATATCTAATTAGCCATCCAAAATTTACATCTCTCATTATTTTTTCAACTGAATTAAAAGCTTCGGAGGATGATGGTTTATAATGCATACCTAACGTGACGCCAGTAATAATAAGAAATATTAAACAAACCATAAGAATTCCGCCTAAACTCCAAAAATAATTTAAACTTTTAGGGACTTGAAAATCTAAATATTCATATTTGAAAATTCTTAAAATTGGCAAACGATTGTCAATCCAACCTGCAACTCCTTTGAAGGGTGAGCCACCTACTTTGCTTGTATGGACTGGTTTTATAATTTCACTATCAGAATTAAAATTTTTTTCTGTCATAAAAATATTTATTAACCTATTTTAATTTTAGTATCACTAACAAACTCGTAATTAGGAACTTCTAAATTTAAAGGCGCAGGCCCTTTACGAATTCTTCCTGAGACGTCATATACAGAACCATGACAAGGGCAAAACCAACCTCCGTACTCACCTTTTCCGAAAGTAGGCACACAACCAAGATGAGTGCACACTCCTATTAAAACTAACCATTCTGCTTTTTTTACTCTTTTACTATCTGGCTCCGGGTCTTTTAAATCTTTTAAATCAACTTTTTGGGCTTCTAATATTTGTTCGTTAGTTCTTCTTCTTATAAAAACTGGCTTACCTCTCCATAACACTACTGTTTCTTGACCTTCTTTAATACTAGAAAGATCGACTTCAATTGACGCTAAAGCTTTTACAGAAGAATCTGGATTCATTTGATTAATAATTGGCCATATCGCTGCCCCAACACCCACTGCTGCTAAAGCTCCAGTAGCTACTGTAATAAAATCTCTTCTATTTTTTTTTTCAGGCGAATTATTATTCTTATTTGACATAATTAGTGAAAATCTTCTAAACTATTTTGTTTTCCATCGCCACATTTACGCATAAATATTAAAGTTTCAATATGTTTAGTATTGCTTTATTTCAGCCCGATATTCCACAAAATACTGCAGCTATAATTAGATTGTGCGCATGTCTCAACACAACTTTACAGATAATAGAACCTTGTGGATTTAGATTCGAAGAAAAAAAACTTAAAAAAATTTATATGGATTACTATCAAAATTGCAAAATAATAAGACATAATTCTTTTGATGACTTTGTAGAAAAAAATAAAAATAAAAGAATTATTCTAATGACAACAAAAGCTAAAAAAAATTATTATGATATAAAATATAACGAAAATGATATCATGTTATTTGGAAGGGAAAGTGCTGGTGTACCAGAAAATATTCATGAAATATCAAATGAAAAACTAAAAATCCCAATTATGGCAAAGACTAGATCGCTGAATGTTGTAACTTCAATATCAATCGTACTTTCTGAAGCTTTACGACAGAATAATTATTTAAATATTAAATAAAATGATTATAGATAAAAAAAAAAAATTAGTAGAAAATTGGTTTAAAAATTTAAGAGATTTAATTTGTAAAGAATATGAACAAATAGAATATCTTAAATCAAATAAAAAAATTTATTTTAGAAAGAAAAAATGGAAAGTAAATAACGAATCTAAAGGGGGGGGAACATTTTCTATTTTAAAAAATGGTGTAGTCTTTGAAAAAGTTGGAGTAAATATATCTACTGTTTATGGTTCTTTTTCTAAAGAATATAGGAATAAAATTCCTGGAGCATCAAAAAACCCAAAATTTTGGGCATCTGGAATTTCTATTGTTGCACATATGCAGAACCCAAAAATTCCAGCATTTCATTTTAACACAAGATTTATTGTGACTACTAAATCTTGGTTTGGAGGTGGAATGGACATGACTCCTGCTATAAAAAATGAAAAACAAAAAAAATATTTTCATAAAATAATTAAAAGAATGTGTGATTTAAATAATAAAAGTTATTACCCGATTCATAAAAAAAACTGTGATAAATATTTTTTTCTTCCACACAGAAATGAACCTCGTGGGGATGGCGGAATCTTTTTTGATTATTTTAATAATAATAATTGGGATAAAGATTTTAAATATATTAAAGATGTAGGTATAACTTTTATGAAACTTTCAAATAGCATCATAAAAAAAAATATTAATTTAAAATGGAACAAAAAAGATAAGGAAAAGCAATTATTGAAGAGAGGACGATATATTGAATTTAATCTGTTATATGACAGAGGTACTAAATTTGGATTAAATACCAATGGAAATATAGAAGCTATATTTATGTCGCTTCCTCCATTAGCAAAATGGTAAAAAAATAATTATGGAAAAAGAACCAATAACCCCCGCCGGACTTAAAAAAATTAAAAAAGAACTACATGAAAGAATTTCGATCATTAGACCGAGAATCGTGAAAGCAATCTCAGAAGCAAGAAGTCATGGAGATTTGAAAGAAAATGCAGAATATCATGCAGCAAAAGAGGAGCAAGGTCATAATGAACAAAGAATTCAAGAAATAGAAACTACAATTGCAACAGCTAATATCGTTGATGTAACAAAATTAAAAAATGACAAAAAAGTAATTTTTGGCTCAACAATTATTGTTAAAGATTTAGAAAATGATGAAGAAAAAAAATATAAAATTGTTGGAAAACATGAAGCAAATGCTAAAGAAGGATTACTATTTTATAAATCACCTATAGCTCTTGAATTAGTGTCTAAATATGAAGGAGATTTTGTAAGCGTACAAACTCCAGCTGGTGAGAAAAATTACGAAATTATTGAAGTATTATATGTTGAATATTATGAGGAGATTAAATAAATAAATTTTTTAATTTAAAATTATTTTTAATCCATTTATTTTCTATTTTTTTTAATTCAATCCCTAAATCTTTACCTTCCACAAAATTTTTTTTATTAATCAAAAAATTTCCTGTAATTGGAAATTTTGGAATATAAGTTTTATCTATATATTTGTAAAATATATTTAATTTTTTTAA
>CAIQAD010000041.1 GCA_903869725.1 uncultured Alphaproteobacteria bacterium
AAAATAAAATTAAAAATATTAAAGATATTTATAATCATACAAATTTTATAGTAAGTTTTTCTGAAAAATTTATTAAAGATAATTATCAACTTAGAAATTTTCTAAAAGTAAATATGTACGAAAATAAGTCTGTAATAAAAATGACAAAGCAGGCTGAAAAAATAATAAATAAATTGTATTGTTATATTGTAAATCATAGTAAAAAGTTTTTTTCAAACAACAATAAATTAAAATGGGGTATAGAAAGATCAGCGGTTGATTTCATAGCAGGTATGACTGATAAATTTGCAATCGATTTATATAATCAAATTAAATGAATATCTTTTCTGATTTTAAAAATAAAATTATTGAAAATCTTTTATTGTTAAAAAAAAAGGGACTTATTCTTCTGCCAGAAAATTACGCTAATTTTACAATTGAAATTCCAAAAAATAAAATACATGGAGATCTTTCATCAAATGCTCCTATGGTATTTGCCAAAATTAATAATACAAACCCTTTAAATTTGGCAAATACAATTAGAGATGGGCTTGTTAATAGATTAGAAAAAGTAACTAAAATAGAGATAGTAAAACCAGGATTTATAAACTTTTTTTTAAACAATGATTACTGGCATCAATTACTGCTTAGTATTAGTGAAAATTATGGAAAGAACCCTTCAGTAAAAAAAAGTAAAATTTTATTAGAGTTTGTTTCTGCAAATCCAACTGGACCATTACACGTTGGCCATTGCAGAGGTGCTGTCTTTGGTGACGTTTTAGGAAATTTGTTAAAATTTTCTGGTAATGAAGTAGTAAAGGAATATTATGTTAATGATTACGGTAACCAAATAAACAATTTCGTAAAATCCGTATACTCAAGAATTCTTGAAATTAAAAATAAAATACCATTCCCAAATGATCAAGACCTTTATCCCGGAGAATATATCATTGATATTGCAAAAAATATTATAAAAAAAAATGTTAATCTTCACTTTGATAATTATGAATTAATTTTTATTAAATTAAAAAACTTATGCATTGAAGAATCAATGATATTAATCAAGAATGATCTTAATAATTTAGGAATCATTCATGATAGTTTTGTTTCAGAAACGAAAATGGCAAATAGTAATTTAATTGAAAAAGTTTTTGAAAAGCTAAAAATAAATAACTTTATATACAAAGGAACTTTACCCAAACCTAAAGGTGACGAAATTGAAGAATGGGAACCTAGAGAACAACTATTGTTTAAATCAACTATATTTGGAGATGATAGTGATAGAGCTTTAAAAAAATCTGACGGTAGCTGGACTTATTTTGCAAATGATGTTGTTTATCATTACGATAAAATTAGCAGAAATTTTGATTTGTTAATTAATATTTTAGGGGCTGATCATGCTGGATATTTAAAAAGACAAATTTCATGTGTCAACGCAATGTCCGATGGAAAGCAAAAAATAATTTCTAAAGTTTGCCAGCTAGTAAAGCTTTTTAAATCTGGAAAACAATTTAAAATGTCAAAGAGAGCAGGCGATTTTATAACTGCCAATGATCTTATAAAAGAAGTAGGCAAAGACTCTGTTAGATTCATGATGCTTTACAGAAATAACGACTCGCAACTAGATTTTGATTTTGATTTAGTTTCTACTTATTCTAAAGAAAATCCGGTATTTTATGTTCAATATGCGCATGCACGAATCTCTTCTATATTTAATAAATTAAATGATGAGTCATTAAATTTTGAAAAAATTAAAATTTCTTTCTTATCTCATGAAAGTGAAATTGATTTAATAAAAAAAATTTCAGAATGGCCAAAATGTATTGATCTTTCATGTTTATATTTTGAGCCACACAGAATACCCTTTTATTTATATGAATTAGCAAGTCTTTTTCACTCTTATTGGAGCCTTGGCAATGAAGATGAAAATTTAAAAGTCATAAATTCGAACAAGAATATTCAAGATTCTAGATTATTTTTATTAAAGAAAATCCAATTTATATTAGCTACTGGTCTAAAAATATTAAACGTTAATGCTCCTTTAGAAATGTAATGAAGAGAAATATTGAAGATGTTATTTATTATTCAATATCAATATTTTTTATTTCTATTTGTTTGTTCTATTATAGATCTGACAACTTTAAAAAAAATATAATAAAAAATAGAGAAAATTATCAAAAATATCTTTCAACTTACATTGATAATTTAAGAACAATCAACAACTCAAGTGATTTCAAAAAAAAAGTAAATAATGATCAGTACTTTAAAAAAGCTTATATTAAAAATAAATACTGGGAACTAATTAAATGATTAATAAATCTCATTCAATTATATTCGGAATCAGCGGTTTTTCATTAACTGCTAATGAAATAGATTTTTTTAAAAAATTTAGACCCTGGGGAATTATTTTGTTTGCAAGAAATATTAATTCTTTATTTCAACTTAAAAATTTAACCGAAAGTATTAAATTACTTTTTAATGACAATCGCTTTCCAATATTAATTGATCAAGAAGGCGGAAGAGTAAATAGATTTAAAAAAATAATAAATCTAGACATTTATACCGCAAAGTATTTTGGAAATTTATATGAAACAAAAAAAAATTATAAGAAAAAATTTTTAAACTTTTTAACACTAAACAGTAAAATACTTAATTATACTGGTATAAATATAAATACGACACCTTTGTTAGACTTGTTTTATAACAACAATAAGTCAATAATTGGTGATAGAGCTTTTTCAAAAAACATTAATACTGTTGTCACTTTGTCTAAATTTCTTATTAATTTTTATAAAAAAAAAAATATAGTTACTGTTGTTAAGCATATACCTGGGCACGGGTCTACAAATATTGATTCTCACTTAAGTTTACCGAATGTTAAATTAGATATTAATTATTTAAAAAAAAATGATTTTTTAACTTTTAAAAAGGTTCATTCAGATTTAGCTATGACAGCACATATTTTATATAGCAAAATTGATAAAAATTTTTGTGCTACGCAATCAAAATACGTAATTGATGAAATAATAAGAAAATATATTAATTTTAAGGGAATCTTAATTTCAGATGATATTTCAATGAAAGCTTTGAAAGGTAGCGTAGAATATAGAGCCAAAAGTATTTTAAATGCTGGTTGCAATTTATTGCTTCATTGCAATGGTATAATAAAAGAAATGAGAAAATTATCAAAAATAACACCTGTTATCGATAGTTTTACTGAAAGATTAACAATTAAAATAAAGAACAAATTTAATACAGGAATCTGTTAATTAAAAAATAAATGAAAATTGAATTAAATCAAAAAAACGTAGACGAGTCTCAAGATAAGTTTCAATTGAATATTGATAATTACGAGGGTCCATTAGAGTTACTCTTGGATCTTGCTAAATCTCAAAAAGTAAATCTAATGAAAATTTCTATAGTGCAATTAGCTGATCAGTATTTAGAATTTATTAACAAAATTAAAAAAAATTTAGAATTGGCAGCAGATTTTTTAGTGATGGCTACTTGGCTTGCCTATTTAAAATCAAGACTATTATTGCCAGAGGACTTAGAAGACGATTTTTCTGCAATCAAAATGGCTGAAAATTTGAAATTGCAATTAAGAAAATTAGAAGCCATAAGATTTTTATCTGACAAGCTAGTTTCGCAAAAACAACTCGGTAAAGATATATTTATGAAAGGAATAAGAGAAGGTATTAAAAGTTTATCAGCTTCAAAGTATGATGTATCATTATACGAAATGATTAAAGCTTATGCAGAAATTAAACGTAAGCAAAATTTTTCAATAATTAATATTGCTAAGCTTCCAGTTTTTACTATGGAAGAAGCTATTAACAGAATTAAAAGTTTGTTTGGTCAGTTATCTGATTGGAAAGATATTAACACATTAGTGCCAAATTCATTTAAATCTTCAAAAAATTTAAAAAAATCTGGTTTAGCAGGTTTATTTGCCGGTAGCTTGGAGTTAGTACGGGAAGGAAAACTTTCTATTAAACAAAAAAATATTTTTGAGCAAATTCTAATCAAAACAAGATAAAATGTTTTTAAATAGAAATAAAAATAATGCTAAAAGATTAATTGAAGCAATATTATTTGCTGCAGAAGAACCTTTAGATATCCAAACTATAAAATCTAAAGTAGATCTTAATGTTGATGTTTTAAAAATTTTAAGAGAACTGCAATTAGAATTTCAAGATAGAGGTATTAATTTATATGAAATTTCTAACAAATGGTCATTCCGAACTGCTAGTAATTTAACAGAAAAAATTAAAAATGAAGTAATTCATCAAAAAAAATTATCAAAAGCTGCTATAGAAACTTTAGCCATAATTGCTTATCATCAACCAGTCACAAGATCAGAAGTTGAGGAAATTAGAGGAGTTTCATTCAGTACTGGAACACTCGAAGTTTTATTTGAACTAGGATGGGTTAAGCCACAAGGCAGAAAAGAAATTCCTGGAAAACCTCTTTTGTATGTAACTACAGATACTTTCTTAAGTCATTTTAATTTAAAATCACTTTCGGACTTACCGAACTCGGAAGAATTGGCTTCTGCAGGTTTAATTGATAGCCGTTTAGACAAATCGATTTTTGGTACAAATAAATTTGCTAAAGATGATCTCGAAACGCAGTCTAAAGAGGACATCTTTTCAAATATTGATGATATGCTCTCACAAACTTTAGAAAAAAAAGAAACTTAATTCATTTGTAAATTTTCTACATATATTATATAAAATTTGTATGGGTGGACTAAGTTTTTGGCATATTATTATAGTTATAATGGTTATTTTTCTTCTTTTTGGAAGAGGCAGAATCTCTGATTTAATGGGAGATGTAGCTAAAGGTATAAAAAGTTTTAAAAAAAATATGTCTGACGAAGACTCCGAAGACAAAGCTTCTAAAAAAAAAGATTCTAATTCTAAACTTGATCACTAAAACTTTATGCCACAAATTGGGTGGTCGGAAATTTTAGTAATATTATTAGTTTCAATAATTGTTATCGGTCCAAAAGATCTTCCGATAGTAATAAAAAAATTTATTAAAATTAAAAACGCAATTAAATCATACGTTAACACTTTTCAGAAAAATATCGATGATATCGTCGATCAACAAGAAAAAGAAATAAATAAAATTGTAGAATTTGACGAAAACAAAGACAAACCTAAAATTGACAAAAAATAATTTTTTATGGAAGATGATTATAATCAAAATCAATCATCAATAATTGAACATATTATAGAATTAAGATCTAGAATTATTAAAAGTTTAATATTTTTTATTATTGCTTTTATAATTTCTTATTTGAATGCTAGTAAAATTTACAATTTTCTCATTCAACCGTATATAATTGCTTTAGGTTCAAATATTGGAAATAAAAGATTAATATTCACTGCTCTTCAAGAAACATTTATCACTTATTTAAAATTATCATTCTTTTCAGCATTTTTTTTTTCTTTCCCTGTATTTTTAATTCAAATTTGGAAATTTATTGCTCCTGGACTTTATAAAAATGAAAAGAAAACTATATTACCTTTTTTAATAGCAACTCCGATACTTTTTATAATGGGAGCAATGATGGCTTATTACTATATAATGCCATTAGCTATTAAGTTTTTTTTGTCATTTGAAACTTCAAATTTGCAAACATCAATACCAATTCAACTAGAGGCAAAAGTTAGTGAATATCTATCATTAATAATGGTCTTTATTTTTGCTTTTGGATTAAGTTTTGAATTGCCA
Source organism: uncultured Alphaproteobacteria bacterium (assembly GCA_903869725.1). GTDB lineage: Bacteria > Pseudomonadota > Alphaproteobacteria > Pelagibacterales > Pelagibacteraceae > Fontibacterium > Fontibacterium scandinaviense. Next base: position 5,722 of record CAIQAD010000041.1, read on the forward strand.
ATACTATTAGTGCTTCTAGCAACTATAGGTTTGATAGATTCAAAATATTTGTCGGACAGAAGAAGGTATATGATTGTAATTATCTTTGTAATTGCAGCAATTATAACTCCTCCTGATCCTATTAGTCAAATAGGGTTAGCAATTCCATTAATGTTTTTATATGAAATTTCTATATTGGTTATTAAATATATAGAAAAAAATAAAAAATGATTATTTTAAAAAATTTAAGAGAGAATAGTAGTTTATATAAAAAAAAATATTCAGAAAAATTAATTAAAAATTCTGAACAAATAATTGATAATATTTTAAAAATAGATTCTTTGATACGTGAGAATTTAGAAAAACAACAAAAGTTTCAAGAAGAAAGAAATGCTATTTCTAAAAAGCTTTCAATGACAAAAGATAAAACATCAAAAGAGTTTGAATTACTATCTCAGCAAGTTCTGGAAATAAAAGATAATATTGATAAATTTGAAAAAATTATTTTAATAGATAAAAAACAGTTAGACGAATTACATCATAATCTGCCAAACATACATCTTGACGACGTTCCCGTAGGAGTTGACGAAAAATCAAATAAGGAGATAAGAAAATTTGGAAATATTAAAGATTTTAGATTCAAAATAAAATCTCATGATGAATTGGGAGTAGATAAAAATTTAATTGATTTTGATAATGCAGTTAAAATTTCTGGAGCAAGATTTTCAATAACAAAAGGTAATTTAGCAAAATTAGAACGTGCTGTTATTAATTTTATGATTGATGTTCATACTAAAGAATTTGATTATCTCGAAACTAATGTACCAATTATTGTTAACACTGAGTCTATGTTTGGAACTGGGCAATTACCTAAATTTTCAAATGAACAATTTTCATTAAATAATGGGTCTTGGTTAATTCCTACAGCGGAAGTCTCGTTAACAAATATTTTTAGAGATAGAATATTGTCATTTGAAGATTTGCCTATAAGACTCGTATCTTGTACGCCTTGTTTTAGAGCCGAGGCAGGGTCAGCTGGAAAAGATACTAAGGGCATGTTAAGACAACATCAATTTTATAAAGTTGAGCTTGTCAGCATTGTAACGCCCGAAAATAGATTAAAAGAACTCGATAGACTTACAAACTGCGCCGAAACAATTTTAAAGAAACTTGATATACCTTATCGAGTTATGCTTTTATGTAGCGGTGATATGGGATTTAGTTCAGAGAAAACATTTGATATTGAAGCATGGATTCCATCACAAAATAAATTTAGGGAAATATCTAGCTGTTCATCATGTGGGCAATTTCAAGCAAACAGAATGAAATCTAGATATAAAAATTTAGATAAAAAAATTGATTATGTAGCAACACTTAACGGCTCAGGTTTAGCAGTTGGGAGAACAATTATTGCTATAATGGAAAATTATCAAAATGAAGATGGCAGCATTAAAGTTCCTGACGTTTTATTACCTTATATGGGTGGAGTAAAAGTTATTTAATTTTTGACTTAAATTTAATTAAATTGGTTAAATGATTTTGTTGTAATTATTTAACCCTTGGTATAATTAACAAACTATTATTTATGTCTAATTTTGCGCAATTCATACCTCTTATTTTAATTTTTGTAATTTTCTATTTTTTGCTAATAAGACCTCAACAAAAAAAAGTTTCAGATCATAAATTAATGATTTCAAAATTATCAAGAGGTGATGTAGTTGTTACTGCGGGCGGTCTTATAGGAAAAGTATCTAAAATTATTGATGATGAAAAAGCAGAAGTTGAAATTGCTACAAACATTAATGTCACAATAATAAAATCTACTGTTACACAGATTATTTCAAAAACTGAGCCTAAGTAATTTTTAGTGTTAAACTTTTCGAAATTAAAAATTTCAATAGTAATTTTATCTATATTAATTTTTTTATATATTTTTTTAGGCAATTTTAGTTATTTTAATAAAACGAAAATTTTTTTAGATAAGAAAGTAAACTTAGGATTAGATCTTCAAGGAGGATCTTATTTATTATTAGAGATTGATTTAAAACCTTTACTTCAAAAAAAATTAGATGATAAAGCAATAGAACTCAGAAAAAGTTTAAGAGAAAACAACTTATCTTATAAAAATTTTAATATTTCAGATAAAAATATTACTTTTCAGATTTTAGAAAACAAAGATAAAAATATTGTTATAGATATAATTAATCAATCTTCCACAAAGAATAGTTTTTTTTCACAAATAGCTAATAGAGGAAGTCAATCTACTTCTAGCGATGTTATTTATAAAAATAGTGGCGATATTTTTATTATAGAATTTTCTCCTTTGTATTTAAAAAAATTACAACAGGATACAATTAATCAATCTTTAGAAATTGTCAGAAGAAGAATAGATCAATTAGGAACTAAAGAACCAAATATTCTTCAGAAAGGAGAAAATAGAATTTTGGTTGAGTTACCAGGTCTTAGTGATCCTTCGTCTTTTAAAAATATACTAGGAAAAACAGCTCAACTTAGTTTTAAGTTTTTAAAATCTAACAATTCAAATTCTTATGAAAATTCTGGTTTTGAGAGACTTAAATACAAACCTAACGGCACATACATTGAAGTTGAAAAAAAAACAGTTTTATCAGGAGAGAATTTGACTGATGCCCAGCCAGGTTTTGATAATCAAAGCAATAATTCAATAGTTAGTTTTAAACTTGATAGAGTTGGATCTAATAAATTTGCAGTCGCAACTAAAGAAAATGTTGGAAGACCATTTGCTATTATTTTGGACAACGAAGTAATTAGTGCACCAGTGATTAGAGAGCCTATTTTAAGTGGCAGTGGTCAAATTTCAGGTAATTTTACTGTAGAAGAGGCAAACCAACTTGCAATTTTACTAAGATCCGGAGCTTTACCTGCGCCTATGAAAATTATTGAAGAAAGAACTGTTGGATCAGATCTTGGTGCAGATTCGATTAAGTATGGAATAATTTCTTTTATTTCTGGCTTCTTGCTAGTCGCTATTTATATTATTTATGAATACAAATTTTTCGGATTTTTTGCTGATTTATGTTTATTATTAAATGTTGTTATATTGATAGCAGTGTTATCATTATTCGGTTCAACTTTAACGCTTCCCGGAATAGCAGGAGTAGTCTTAACTATAGGTATGTCAGTTGATACAAATGTTATAATTTACGAACGTGCCAGAGAAGAATTAAAAGTAGAGAAATCTTTTATTTACGCTTTTGATTCTGCATACAAAAGATCATTATTAACAATTATAGATACTCATTTAACTACTTTGTTAACAGGGTTCATTTTGTTTTATTTAGGATCTGGTCCTGTGAAGGGGTTTGCATTAACTCTAATTATTGGATTAATCTCATCTTTTTTTACAGCTTTTACAGTAAGTCGTCTAATGATTGGCAAATATATTCTATCTAATAAAAATAAAATTATTAAAATATGAATAAGAATTATGATTTTTTAAAATATAAAAATTTTTTTGTAACATTTTCAACTTTTCTTACACTAGCTTCAATAATACTTTTTTTGTTTAAAGGATTTAATTTTGGGGTAGATTTTAAAGGAGGAACTGTAATTGAAATTAAATCTGAAAAAAATATTAGAGTCGATGAAATTAGAACGTCAATATCTAAACTTAATTTAAATAATTACACAGTTAAAGAGTTTGGAAGCTCAAATGAGTTTGCAATTTCATTAGAAAATAAATCAAATAATAATAACTTTGTAAATGATATTAAAAATAATCTTGAAAAAAATTTAAATCAAAAAATTTCAATTAGAAAAGTTGAAACTGTAGGTCCTAAAGTTGGTTCTGAACTGATTAAATCGGCTATTTATGCTTTATTAGCAGGTTTTGTAGGAATTTTTATATATTTATGGATAAGATTTGAATGGCAATTTAGCGTGGGGGGTATAGTCGCTTTATTTCACGATACAATTATAACTGCAGGACTTTTTTCATTGCTAGGTTTAGAGTTTGATTTGACAATTGTCGCCGCTTTATTAACTATAATTGGATATTCTATTAATGATACTGTTATTATTTACGATAGAATTAGAGAGAATTTAAAAAAGGACTCGAAAACAAATTTAACTGTCCTGATTAATAAATCTTTAAACGATACTCTTTCAAGAACTCTAAAAACTTCCGGCGCCACATTACTTTCTATTATTGCTGTTCTATTATTTGGCGGACAAGTGTTAAAAGGATTTGCTTTCGCTATTACTTTTGGAATTATTTTTGGAACTTATTCTTCAATATACGTCGCATCTCCGGTTGTAATGTTTTTCAATATTAAAAGAGATTGGTCAGAAAAATTAGACAATACGCCTTAATATAAATTTTGAGCGATAACCATAGTAAGTAACATTGGCACTGATAATATCGTATTAACTCTAGAAGTTATCATCGCAACTCTAGCTGATTTAGCTTTTGTCTCAGGTGTTGTTTCTACTAATCCTAAAGCTCTTTTTTGATTTGGCCAAATAATAAACCAAACATTAAATGCCATTATAATACCTATCCACATTCCAACACCGATTGTAAAATTTTTTGGAACAATTCCTTCAGCTAAATTTAGAGATAGCGCTTCGTGAATATATCCATTTATGTAAGCAGTAATTAAACCCGTTACTATAGTAGAGAGGGCAGCCCAACGAAACCAAAATAAAGCAGCAGGAGCAATTACTTTGCTAATTGCTGGCTTCTGTTCGTCAGGAATTTTTGACATATTAGGTATTTGTACAAAATTAAAATACCAAAGCAATCCAATCCACATGACTCCAGACAATGTATGAAAGTATCTAAAAATTGCATTAAAAAAATATCTATCAAAAGCCCATCCACCGTTAATTAAAAACAAAATAATAAAAAAAATAATTGTTATAATTACGGAAGTTAAGATAGTTCTAGGAAGAGATTGTAAAATTTCACTGATTCTCATATTCAAATTATAGCACTAATATTTATTTTTCATCAATTTTTTTAACTAAACGTTTTATTTAGAATTTTTTTTAAAAATTCACCAGTATAGCTCCCTTTTACTGAAGATATTTCTTCGGGGGTTCCTTCGGCTATAATTTTTCCACCTTTAACTCCTCCTTCGGGACCCATATCAACTACAAAATCTGCTGTTTTTATCACATCTAAGTTATGTTCTATTACCACTACAGTATTTCCTTTATTTACAAAGGTATGTAAGACTTCTAGTAATTTTTTAACATCATGTATATGTAGCCCAGTTGTTGGTTCGTCTAGAATATAAATGGTTCTTCCGGTTGCTCTTTTCGATAGTTCTTTCGCCAGCTTGATCCTTTGCGCTTCACCTCCAGATAAGGTTGTTGCTTGTTGTCCAATTTTTATATATCCAAGTCCGACTTTCTGAAGCGTAAATAACTTATCTTTTATAGAAGAAATATTTTCAAAAAAATTTACACCTTCATCTACAGTCATATTAAGAACATCGGCTATATTCTTATCTTTAAATCTTATTTCTAATGTTTCACGATTATATCTATTACCTTTGCAAACATCGCACTGAACATAAACGTCTGGTAAAAAATGCATTTCGTAAGTGATAACTCCATCACCTTCGCAAGCTTCACATCTTCCGCCTTTAACATTGAATGAAAATCTTCCTGCTTTGTAACCACGAGCTTTTGATTCAGGTAAATTAACAAACCATTCTCTAATTACTGTAAAAGCACCAGAATATGTTGCAGGATTTGATCTGGGAGTTCTGCCAATAGGGGATTGGTCGATATCAATTATTTTATCTAAGTATTCATGACCATGTATCCCCTTAAAGGCTTTGGGCATGTTTTTTGAAATAGTTTTATTAATCATTAAATTCAGTGCTCTATATAAAGTATGCAAAACTAGAGTCGATTTTCCACTTCCGGAAACTCCAGTTATAGTCGTAAAAGTTCCTAAAGGTATTTTGATATTTACATTTTGTAAATTATTTCCTGTTGCTCCGCTAATAGTTAAATACTTCCCATCCTTTGCTTTTCTTCGAACCCGCGGCACAGATATATTTTTTTTTCCTGAGAGATATTGACCTGTAATACTGTTTTCATTTTTTAAAATTTCTTTATATGTTCCCTCAGCAACAATTTTACCTCCTTCTGTTCCAGCGCCAGGGCCAAGATCAATTATATAATCAGAATTAAGCATTGCTTCTTCATCATGCTCAACGACGATAACTGTATTTCCTAAATCTCTTAATTTTTTTAATGCTTTTAAAAGTTTAATATTATCTTTTTGATGAAGACCTATAGAAGGCTCATCTAATACATACAAAACACCAGTTAAACCAGAACCTATTTGAGAAGCCAATCTTATCCTTTGTGACTCTCCTCCAGATAATGTGCCAGATGATCTTGAAAGATTTAAGTATTCAAGTCCTACATTAATTAAAAAACTTAAACGCTCATTTATTTCTTTGAGTATATGAGATGCTATTTTATTTTCTTTTTCTGTTAAGTACTTATTTAGACTTGTAAACCAGTTAAACGCTTCTTGAATTGACATCTTTGAAACTTCGCTAATATTTAAATCATTAATTTTTACGCAAAGAGCCTCTTCCTTTAATCTCATGCCTTTGCATCTTTCGCACTCTGTTTCATTTTGGTATTGAGAAATTTCTTCTCGTTTCCAATCACTATCAGTCTCTAAATATCTTCTTTCGAGATTATTAATCACACCTTCAAATGATTTTTTGTTAGAATATTTTTCGAACCCATCATCATATGAAAATTTAATTTCATCTTCATCTGAACCGTAAAGAATAATGTCTTGAATTTTTTTTGATAAATCTTTCCAAGGTGTTTCTAATGAAAAATCATAATGTTTAGCTATAGATGCTAAAGTTTGAGCGTAATATAACGTTGAAGATGATGACCACGGCACTATCGCGCCTTCTATTAGACTTTTTTTTTCATTTTGAATTACTAACTTAGGATCTATATACAAATCAACACCAATGCCTTCGCATTCTGGACATGCTCCGTGAGGATTATTAAATGAAAATAATCTTGGTTCAATCTCTTCAATTGTAAATCCACTTTCTGGACACGCAAATTTTGATGAGAAAACAATTTTATCTTTTTTTTTAAATTCTTTAGGAAGATTTTGATTGCTATATTCAACGTAAACTAACCCATCAGATAATGACAATGCTGACTCTATACTTTCGGCAATTCTTTGTTGTTCTTTTTTATCATTAGCAAAAGTATCGATATATATATCTATGTCATGTTTAAGATTTTTATTTAATGTCGGTGATTTATCTATTTCATAAATTTCACCATCAATTTTAGCTTTTAAATATCCTCTTTTTTTATAACCCAATAATTCTTTTTTATATTCTCCTTTTCTTCCTCTTACGATCGGGGAATATATTTCTATTTTAGATTGTTTTGGCAAATCTAAAATTTTATCAACCATTTCCGAAACAGACTGAGATTTAATTGGTTTACCTGTAAATGGTGAATATGGAACGCCAACTCTAGAAAATAAAACTCTCATATAATCATAAATTTCTGTAACTGTAGCAACTGTAGACCTGGGGTTTTTAGAAGTTGTTTTTTGTTCTATAGAAATAGCTGGAGACAATCCCTCGATCAAATCAACATCCGGTTTTCTCATGCGATCAAGAAACTGTCTTGCGTAAGCAGATAAGCTTTCAACGTATCTTCTTTGTCCTTCTGCATAAATCGTATCAAAAGCTAAAGAAGATTTACCGGATCCAGAAAGTCCAGTTATAATTACTAATTTATCTCTGGGGATATCCACAGAAACATTTTTTAAATTATGTTCTCGCGCACCTTTGATAACAATTTTTTTAAGACTAATATTCATTAATTTAAGAAGATTTGTTTCTTTTAATCAAATTTTTCTGATACAAGTAAGCTAATTTTATTTTCAAAAAATATATCTATATTATGGCTAATAGTTTAAATAAAGTTTTATTAATTGGAAGAGTGGGTAACGATCCTGAAATTAAACAAATGCAAAATGGCAAAAGCGTTGCCCGACTGAGTGTTGCAACGTCAGAAACATGGAAAGATAAAAACACCGGTGAAAGAAAAGAAAAAACCGAATGGCATAGAGTTGTCATTTTTAATGAAGGATTAGTTAGCGTAGTTCAGAAATATTTAAAAAAAGGTGCAATGGTTTATATCGAAGGACAATTAAATACAAATAAATATACAGACAGCAGCGGACAGGAAAAGTATAGTACTCAAATTGTGCTTCAAGGTTATAATTCGACTCTTACAATGCTAGGATCAAAATCTTCCTCTGGATCTACTGAGAACAAAATTGATAACTCACAACTTCCGTCTGATGATATGACTGATATTTCTGAAGATCCAGATGATAAAGTTCCGTTTTAACGTTATTAAATGAGTGAAGATTTAAATCAAAAAAAAATTAAAAAATCATATAACTCTGTTCAGATAGTCGATGAGATGAAGTCATCGTATTTATCTTATGCGATGAGCGTTATAATCAGCAGAGCGCTACCAGATGCAAGAGATGGTCTGAAGCCTGTACACAGAAGAATAATTTATGCAATGTATAAAGGTGGCTATGACTGGTCTAAACAATTTAGAAAATCAGCTCGAGTTGTAGGAGATGTAATTGGTAAATATCATCCGCACGGAGATCAAGCAGTTTACGATGCATTAGTTAGATTAGCACAAGATTTTTCTATGAGTGTAAAGCTTTTAGATGGACAAGGAAATTTCGGTTCCATGGATGGAGATAGAGCTGCTGCAATGAGATATACCGAAACTAGACTTGCAAAAATTTCTGAATTTCTGGTAGCTGACATTGAAAAGAATACTATAGATTATCAAAACAATTATGATGACACCGAATTAGAACCAACTGTTCTGCCAGCACAATTTCCTAATTTATTAGTAAATGGAGCTGGTGGAATAGCAGTTGGAATGGCAACTAATATTCCTCCTCATAACTTAGGTGAAATTATAGATGGCACTTTAGCATACTTAAATAATAACGAAATATCAGTTGATGATTTAATTAAAGTAATCCCAGGACCTGATTTTCCAACTGGGGGTATTATTATAGGTAAAGAGGCAATCATAACTGGATATAAAACTGGAAGAGGATCTATTAAAATTAGAGGTGAAATTGAAACTGAAGAAGAAAAAAAAGACAAAGCTTCAGTAATAATTAAATCGGTTCCATATCAAACTAATAAATCTTTGCTTATTGAAAAAATTGCATTTTTAGTTAGAGAAAAAAAAATTGAAGGAATTAGTGATATCAGAGACGAATCTAACAAAGAGGGTGTTAGAATTGTTATAGAATTAAAAAGGGGTGTATCCAGCGAAATTATAATTAACCAATTATATAAATTTTCTCCAATAGAAAGTTCTTTTGGTTTTAATACTTTAGCAATTTTAAATGGTAAGCCAGAATTATTAAATTTAAAACAATTTATTAAAACCTTTGTAGATTTTAGAGAAAAAGTTTTAATCAAAAGAACGCTATTTGATCTTAAAAAAGCAAAAGACAGAATTCATATTCTTATTGGTCTTTTTATTGCTATAGAAAATATAGATGAAATTATTTCAATTATTAGAAAAGCAAAGAATCCTAATGAGGCCAAAGAAACTTTACAAAATAAAGAATGGAATTTTAAAAAATCTAAAATTAATAAAGAGATATTAGATATTGCTGATTTATCTAATATTGAAAAATATCATTTATCGGATTACCAAGTTAAAGCTATTCTAGAATTAAAATTACAAAAGCTAACTGCTATAGGTCATAATGAAGTTAATCAAGAAATAACTGAACTAAATATTCAAATTGCGCAGTATAAAAAAATATTAAATGATAAAAATGAATTAACAAATCAAATTAAAAATGAACTTATAAATATAAAAAGTAAATTCAACACAACTAGAAAAACAAAAATAATTGACCAGATTGAAAATTTAGAAATTGAAGACGTAGTTCAAAAAGAAGAGGTTATTATAACAATTACAAATAAAGGTTATATTAAAAGAAGCTCTCTAAATTCAGTAAAAGTTCAAAAAAGAGGAGGTAAAGGCAAAACTGGTATTACAACCAGAGACGAAGATTTTGTAAATCAAATATTTACAGCAAATACTCATACACCAATTTTATTCTTTTCTTCAAAAGGATTGGTTTACAAATTAAAAACTTGGAAAATTCCTGAAGGATCAAATCAATCAAAAGGCAAAGCACTTCATAGCATTTTACCGTTAAAACAAGACCATGTGATTACATCTATTATGCCTTTACCTTCTGATGAAAATTTGTGGAAAAGTCTAAAAATAATTTTCGTTACAGCTTTAGGAAAAATAAGAAAAAATAGTCTTTTAGATTTTGAAAATATTCAAACTAGTGGAAAAATTGCAATGAAATTAGATCCTAACGACTTTATCGTAGATGTTAAAATCATAAATGATGAGGATGATTTTTTACTATGCGCTAAAAGTGGTAAAGCTTTAAGAGTTCAATCAAAAAAATTAAGAATATTTAAAGGCAGATCATCTAAAGGTATTAAAGGTATATCTTTAAAAAAAGATGATAAAATTGCATCATTAACAATTCTTAAATCTGTAAATATTTCATCTGAAGAAGCAAAATCTTATCTAAAACAATCCAAGGCCGACAAAGAGTCATCTGAAAACGAATCTGATGATAATGAAAATATAAAAGATATACAATTATCTAAAAAGAAAATTGATGAATTTAAAATGAAAGAACAGTTTATCTTAACGATTACAGAAAATGGTTACGGAAAACGTTCATCAGCTTACGAATATAGAGTAAGCGGTAGAGGTGGACAAGGAATAATAAATATTGTTACATCAGAAAGAAACGGATCCGTTGCATCTACTTTTACAATTAATCATGAAGATCAAATAATGTTAATTACCGATAAAGGTCAGATGATTAGATGTAATGCAAAAGATATTAGAGTTACAGGAAGAAACACTCAAGGCGTTAGAATATTCAGTCTTTCTTCTGGTGAAAAAGTAGTTTCATCTACAAGAATAGAAGATTCATCATTAGATAATTTAGAATAAAAATGAGAGCAAAAATTTACCAACCGTCCAAAACAGCTATGCAATCTGGGACAGCTAGAACAAAATTTTGGATTTTAGAATTTAACAAAAGTTTTTCAAATAAAGATTTTGTGATGGGCTGGATATCTTCAGTAGATACGAATGAACAAGTTAAAATTAAATTTGAAACAAAAGAACAGGCTATTATTTACGCAAATAAAAATAATATTTTTTATAGCCTTGAAGAACCTAAAAAGAATGTTCCTATAATAAAATCTTACGCTGATAATTTTTTAAAATAATAATGATTAAATGTTTTTTTTTAAATAAAAAATGGGCTTCGTGGGCATGGGGTGGTGCATTGTTGTTGGTATTTTCACTTTTGATACAGGTTTCTATAACTGTTCAAATTAATGGTTGGTACAAAGGATTTTACGATCTTTTGCAGAAAGCAAATAAATCAAATATCTCTGAATTCTGGATCAAAATAAAACAATTTTGTTACTACGCTTTTCCTTACGTATTACTAGCAACTTTCACTTCTTATTTTACTAGAATTTATGCATTAAGATGGAGAGAAGCTATAACATTTAGTTATATACCTTTATGGAGGAGCACCGAAGCTAAGGTTGAAGGTTCAGCACAAAGAATTCAGGAAGACACAAGTAGATTTGCTAAAATTGTAGAAAGCTTGGGACTTCAAGTTGTTAGAGCAATGATGACTTTAATTGCTTTTATTCCAATTTTATGGGGTTTATCGTCCGGAGTACAAATTCAAGCCGTAAAAAATGTACCCGGACTTCTTGTTTGGTTATCTTTAGTTGTTAGCTTAGGTGGATTAATAATTAGTTGGTTTGTAGGAATTAAATTACCAGGACTTGAATATAATAATCAAAAAATTGAAGCAAAATTCAGAAAAGAACTTGTGTACGCTGAAGATGATATTAAAAATTACGGAAATGAGACAATTATTGCTGAACTTTTTACAGGAATTAAATTTAATTATCATAGATTATATTTGCACTACGGATATTTTGATATTTGGATAAATATATATGATCAATTTATGGTAATAGTTCCTTATTTGGTGATGGCACCTAGTTTATTTGCTGGTGTTATTACTTTAGGTGTAATTATACAAATCTCGAATGCATTTCAAAAAGTTCAAGAAAGTTTTTCACTATTTGTAAATAATTGGACAACTATCACTGAATTAAGATCTATTTTTAGAAGGTTAAAAGAATTTGAAAAAGCGATAAATCTCAATTAATTTATCCAGTATCAATTATGTTTAATATTTTATCTTTTTTAAAAAACTTTAATAAAAGATTAAATTTATCAATAGGTAAATTGTTATTAAAATAATAATCCGTTTCTGTTTTAGCTAACTCGAATAAATGTGAATGATAAGTTGGATCGGCTATCACAAAATCTTTTTCTCCACTTTGTTTATAACCAATAATATCACCAAAACCTCTCAATTTAAGATCTTGCTCTGAAATATAAAAACCGTCATTAGATTCTTTAAGTATTTTCATTCTTTTTTTTCCATTTTCGCTTATTGACTTTGAATACATTAAAATGCATTCGCCATCTAAATTACCTCGTCCGACTCTTCCTCTTAATTGGTGCAACTGAGCTAATCCAAATCTTTCTGCATTTTCTATGACAATAGTATTTGCATTTTGATTATCTACACCAACTTCTATAACTGTCGTTGAAATTAATAATGAAAATTTTTTATTTAAAAAATCAGACATAATTTTATTTTTATCCTCATTTTTTAAATTTCCGTGAATAAAACCAGTATTATCAGGGAAGTAATTCTTTAAAAATTCATATCTCTCTACAACAGGAGTAAGTTTAATTTTTTTACTTTCTTCTATTAACGGACAAATCCAATAAATTTGATCACCTTTTTTTATTTTTTCTTTAATAAGATTTATAAGATCTTTGATTTTACTTTCCGAAATGACATTTGTTATAATTTTAGTTTTAGTAAAAGGTTTTTCATTTAAAGAAGAGACATCCATGTCGCCATAAGTAGATAGCATTAAGGTTCTAGGTATTGGAGTGGCGCTCATCAACAAAACTTCACAGTTTTTACCTCCTTTTTCAGAAAGAGCAATTCTTTGTCTGACGCCAAACTTATGCTGTTCATCAATAATAATTAATCCTAAATTTTTAAATAAAACCGTATCTTGAAATAAAGAATGCGTTCCAATTAAAAAGTTAATTTCTCCATTCTTTAATTTATTTTTGATTTCGTTTTGTTCTTTTTTTTTAATACCATTAGATAAAATATCAGCTAAAATTTCAGTTCCTTTAAATAACTTTTTAACTAAATTTAAATGTTGATTTGCTAATATTTCAGTAGGGCACATTAATGCTACTTGAAATCCAGATGAAATAACGTTGACTGCACTAAGAATAGAAATAATAGTTTTTCCGGATCCCACATCACCTTGTAATAGACGAATCATTTTTTTTTCACTTTTTAGATCTTTTTCTATTTCAAAAACTATTTCTTTTTGATTTTCAGTTAAATTAAAATTTAAATTACTTAGAATTTTTAATTTTAAATTATCTGTAAAATTTTTAGGTTTTTTATAAATACTAGAATTTTTTTTTTTAATTTGAGTAAATATTAATAAGTTTGAAAAAATTTCATCAAATGAAATTCTTTCATATGCTTTAGAATTTTTGCTTAATTGCTCAACATTTTTTGGTAAGTGTAAATCAATTAAAGACTCTTTAAAATTCAACCATTTACTTTTTTTAATCAATTCATCTCTATGCCATTCATCGATATCTGGAATTGTTGAAACTATATTTTCATAAATTTTATTTATAGTTTTATTAGAAACACCTTTTATTGAACTATAAGTAGGCATAATTTTAGCAATTTTCTCTTCGTTAGAGACAGACGTAACGTAATCAGGATTGGTTATTTGAAATTTATTTTTATATATATTGATTTTCCCACTAATAACTATCTCGCTATTTAATGGTAAAATTTCCTTAATATAATTTTCTCTAGAATTAAAAAAAACAATATTAATCTCTCCTGTATCGTCATAACATTGAACGGTATTTGGAAGACGCTTAATTCTTGGAAAATTATATTTTTTAACTTTAACAAAAATTGTACTAATTTTACCTACTTCTAAATTGTTTAATTTTGGACAATGAGTTCTGTCAATTAATCCAAAAGGGAAATTAAAAATTAAGTCAATATTTGTTTCAATTTTTTTTGTGTTCAAAATTTTTTGAATTTTGGGTCCAATTCCTTTTACTTTATTAATAGGATTAAAAAAAAAATTTATATTTTTTTCTTGCATTAAAAATGTTTATCTTAAATTGTTATATTATGAACATTTTAATTAAAAAACTTTTATATAGATCAAATCACAGAGGGACGAAAGAAATGGACTTATTGTTAGGTGGTTTTGCTAACGCTCATATAAAACATTTAACAGAAAAAGAATTGCAAGAATTTGAGTCGCTTTTAGAATTTACAGATAAAGAGTTAAGTCTTTGGTTAATTGATAACAAATCAAATTTAGATATCGAAAAACTTAGTGTTTCAAAAAAAATTAAAAGTTTTAAAATTAAAAATTAACATGGCGGAGAGGGTGGGATTTGAACCCACGAACGAGTTGCCCCGTTGCTAGTTTTCAAGACTAGTGCTTTCAACCGCTCAGCCACCTCTCCGTATCTATTAAATGACTTTAAATAATCATTATGTTAAAAAAAAGTTATGAATATTTACCGTAATTTTTTATTAATTCTAATTATTTTTTTATACACACTAATTTATTCGTCGTTTTCTTATGGTAACGAAAAATTTAACCAATGGCTAAATGATTTTAAACTTAGAGCAGTACATGAAGGAATTTCCAATGAAACTGTAAATATAGCACTTAAAGATGCACGTTATTTAGAAAGAATAATTGTTTTAGATAGAAAACAACCTGAGTTTTTTGAAAAAACTTATGAATATGTAAATAATCGAGTCACTCAAAACAAAATAGCTTTAGCAAATGAAGCCTTGAACAAAAATTTAGACATTTTTAATAGAGCTAGCGAACGATTTGGAATAGATAAAGAAATTTTAATTTCTTTATGGGGCATGGAAACAAATTTTGGAGTTAACAAGGGAAAGGTTGATATTATATCAGCTTTAGCAACTCTTTCATTCGATGATCGAAGACCGCAATACTTTGAAAAAGAATTAATAATTTTATTAAAACTAATAGATAATAAGACTTTAAGCTATCAAAGCCTCCAAGGGTCGTGGGCTGGAGCAATAGGCAACTTCCAATTCATGCCATCAACTATCTTAAAATATGCAATTAAAAATAAATCATCCAACCAAATCGATCTGATCAATTCATTGGAGGACTCTGTTATGTCAGCAGCAAATTATCTTCATTCTGTTGGATGGAAAAAAAATAAAAAATGGGGATATGAAGTACAATCAACAAAAGGCTTTGATCAAAATTTAATTAATACTGATGCAAGAAATTTTCTAAATAAAATGTCAACTATACAACTGAAAAAACTTGGATTTAAAAATAAAGATGGAACCGAAATTAATATTACGGACGACAAAGGTTGGTTAATAAGACCAGATGGCAATGATGGACCTGTTTACTTTGTTTTAGATAATTTTATAATATTAATGGATTGGAATAGATCATTAAGGTATGGAATTTCTGTTGGTACATTGGCAGATAAAATTAAAATATAAATGTACTTAAAAAATGTTTCAATATTAGTATTTGCTTTCTTAATAAGTTCTTGTCAAAGTTTTAAAAATTATGATCAAAAAACTTACGACAAAATTGGTTTTTCAGAAAATGACTTTAATTTTACAAATGAAGATACTGCTTATCATCGTTTATTACCTAGTGGAACAAAGATCAAGGTTACAAATATGATAAATAATAAGTCAGTTTTTCTTAATATAAAAAATAATGAATTTAGTAAAAATAGAGAAATTATTTTAAATAATAAA
>CAIQAD010000042.1 GCA_903869725.1 uncultured Alphaproteobacteria bacterium
TCATAATTTTATCGCATTCTGAAAATTTTTCGGCACAATCTCCCATTTATAAAATAAAAAAATTATTCTTTTCTGCCTTTATTTTTATTTTAAATAAACTTTTTTTAAATCTTCTTTAAGTTAAATTATTTCATTGTAGTCAACTAATGGCTCTTATTAATTTAAAAAATTAAGAACTTTTTATCTGCCTATTATATAAAAATTTTTATAATAAGGTAATTTTTATATGTTAAATATATGAATAAAATTTGTATTGTATATACGCATGGTAAATTAGGTGATTTTATTTGGCAGTTGCCATATATAAAAGCGATTAGCAATTTTCATAATCAAAAAATTACAATTATAACTAGACCAACAACACAAGCAAAAATTCTTTATAGAGATTTAGATTATATAGAAGAAATAATTTATAACGACTTTAAAAAAGACTTTTACTATTGGATTGAAGTAATAAAATTATGGAAAATATTTAGAAATAAAAATTTTGATTATGTATATTTATTAGATAAAGTGAATAGATCGGCAATTGCTGCTAAATTAGCTGGAATTAAAAATATAATTGGCCTTGGTATAGGTAATCAAAAAAAATTCTTAACAAATAAATTTTTTCTAGATAATGAAGATCAAAGATTATCTTATTCTGAACAATCACAAAAATTTTGCAAATTAAATAGCATAAAAGTGGAAAATTTTTTTCCTGAAATTATTATAAATAAAAAAAGATTGGATTTATTAAAGACTAATTTATATCCATCAAAAAATTTCAAAGTATCTTTTTGTGTTGATGCCTCTGAAGAATTTAAAATTTGGCCAGAAGAATATTTTTGCAAATTAGCAGATATACTTAATAAAAATAATTTTGGTGATTTATTTTTCTTAATAAGCCACCCAAAAAACAAATTATATGTAGATAAAATAATTTCTTTATCTAAAAAAAATTATTTTGTAGATTGTTCTAGTTATAATTTGCTTGAAATTTGTAATATAATTTTAAATAGTAAAATATTTGTCGGAAATAATAGCGGTCCTACCAATCTTGCTGCGGCTCTTAATGTGAAAAGTTATATTTTGATATCTAATACTAGTTTGCGTGAATTAAAATTTAGCAGAGTAATTCCTATTTTACCGGATGACTATATTGAGCCTGCGGATAATGCAATTAATAAAATTGGTGACAATCTTATAAGAACAAGAAATCTAATGAAGAAAGTTACTCCTCAAAGAGTCTTTGATAAAATTGTTAAAACAATCAGTTAACAAAAATTAATTATATGGTTATAGTTTTAAATTAGAAATCTAAAATTTTTGTTCGTGATATAGCTTTATAATTCAATATTTCTAGCCTATTTTTGAGAATGTTCTATATTAAATAATTTCATAGAATTTTTTTAATAAATTTATAATTCTCAAGTCCGCCGCCATTGACGGATTAATTTTGTTTGTAGTGTAAGCTATGCCTATACCATTTATTGGATCAGCAAATCCTAAAGATCCACCCCAGCCGTTATGTCCAAAAGACTCTTTATTTTTTCCAAATAACCAACCTCCACGTAATATAAATCCACCGTCTGACCATCTTATAGGCATCATTAAACTTTGGTCAATTCTATTTTCAGTTTCATGTAAAAAAATATCCAAAGTATTTTTAGATAATAGATTTTTTTTTTGAAATTTATAATCATTAGCTAATAAATCATAAATCTTTGCAATTGAACTTGCATTAGCATGACCGTTCATAGAGGGAACCTCTGCTAATTGCCATGCTTTTGTATTATAAAAACCGATCTCATGTTTTGGATTATTAAATGCATTAAATTCAATTTCTTCACTTTTAGGCAAAGGATCGCTGTAAAGATTTGCAATATTTGAAAGTTTATCTTTTGAAACGCCAATAAATAAATTTAAATTTAATTTTTTTGAGAAATAAGTATTAAGAAATTCACCTATAGTTTTATTGGTAATTTTACGAACAATTTCTCCAATTAAATAGCCATGTGTTTTTGCATGGTAATAAGTTTTTTCTCCTGATTTGTGATCAGGCATTTGCGTTTGTAAAATATTTATAATTTTATTCCAATCTAATAAATCTTCTTGGGTGATTTTTTGTTTAAAACGATAAAGGCCTGATTGATGATTTAAAATATGTTTTATTTTAATTTCTCTTTTATCACTTGATCTGAATTCATTCCAGTAATGACAAACAGGTTTTTCAATATCGATTTGATTTTCATTAAATAAAAATGCTACACATGTTTCGTACATACCTTTTGTTGCAGAAAAAATATTTACAATAGTATTTTCTTCCCAATTTTTTTTTTGATTTTTAAGTCCTCCCCATAAATTAATTATAGGAGAGCCATTTTTATATATAGAAAAAGAAGCTCCAATTTCTTTTTTTAATATAAAAGAATTTTCGAATATTTTTTTTACCGGAAAGTATTTTTCCTCACAATATCCGCTAACCATATTTAAAAGGATAAATTAAATGCGAAATTTTTTCCTAAACTGTTTTTTAAATCTTGGCAAAATCTAGCAGCTTCTGCACCATCTATTATTCGGTGATCATATGATAAAGAAATTGGCATCATTGCTCTTGTTATAAAATTTCCACCAATAAATACTTGTTTCATTTCAGTTTTTCCTACCCCAAGAATTGCAACTTCAGGACTATTAATAATTGGAGTAAAGAAACTTCCTCCTATTCCTCCAAGACTTGATATAGTTATTGATCCACCAAAAAATTCTTTTTTGTCAATTTTAAGTTCTTTGCAAAGTTTACTCACTTTTCTAACTTCGTTGCTAAGACTTAATAAATCTTTTTTGTCAACATTTCTAATTTTAGGAACCATGAGTCCATGAGGAGTATCTACTGCTATACCAACATGAAAATATTTTTTATATATTATATTTTCGTTAGTTGGTTCCAAAGATGAGTTAAAATTAGGATATTTTCTCATACCATTCACTAAAGCTTTCATAATAAAGGCGAGAGGTGTAACTGATATCTTTTCTTTAGTATTTAAATCAGATAAATTTTTTCTAAAATTCTCCATATCTGTAACATCGACCTCATCATGTTGGGTTACATGAGGAATTTCGTTCCATGCTTTTATTAAATGGGGTCCAGAAAGTCTTTTGATTCTTGGAATTTTTTGAACATCAGTTTCTCCAAACTCATCATGAGCGTAAGGTAAATTTTCTGTTTTTTTAGTCTCAATATTTTTTGTTTCGAGTAAAGTAGTAATGTTTTTTTGATTCATTGAGCTTTTAATATAAAACTTAATGTCTTCTTCTGTAACTCGGCCTTTTCTGGCGCTTCCGTTAATTTCATTAATATTTATGCCAAGTTCCCTTGCAAATTTTCTAACTTTTGGGCTTGCGCTTTTAGGATTATTAGTATTTTCAGAATATAAATTAGAAGCTGTAATTTCTTTTATTTGCTTTGTATTATAAATTTTTTGATTAGCTAAGTATGATGTGCTTTCCAATTCAACTTTTGCAATTTCCATTCCAGATTCGACAATGTTGCCTTGTTTTAAATTTATTTTTTTTACGATTCCAGAAATCGGAGATGGTATATCAAAACTATTTTCATCATCTTCGATAACGATAATAGTATCGTCAATATTTATTTTTTGGTTAAATTTTATTAGTATTTCTGAAAGGATTAATTTTTTGCTACTGCTTAAATCTGGAACAGTAAGAGAAGTTAAGTTTTTTTCATCTTCTTTTTTTGAATTTTCTTCAATAGTTTCTTCGATTTTTATTTCTTTATTATTTTCTTCAATAGTTTCTACCTCAATCTTACCTATAATATGACCTTCTGAAACTTTATCTCCGATTTTTACATTTAAACTTTTAATTTTACCAGAATAGTTTGATGGAACTTCAACACTAGACTTATCGCTTTCTAAAGTAATTACTGTATCATTTTTTTCAACATCATTACCTACTTTAATAAGAACTTCTATTATTTCAACATTCTTAAAATCTCCAATATTTGGAACGATCAGATCAACAACTTTAGACATCTACGATTATAATTTAGTTGGTATTGTTTTTTCAGGATCAATTTTTAATTTTTTCATTGCGTCGATTACTATTTTTGAAGCAATCTTTTGTTCTTTAGCAAGAGTACTTAACGTTGTTACTACAATATACTCTTTGTTAACTTCAAAAAATTTTCTTAATTTTTGTCTTGTGTCACTTCTTCCAAAACCATCGGTGCCTAATGTAACGTAAGTTCCTGAAATATGCGGTCTTATATTTTCAGGAAGAATTCTTATATAATCTGTTGCAGCTATAAATGGACCTGTTCTTTTTTCGAAACACTTTTCAATATAAGTTTGCTTAGCTTTTTTATCTGGATGTAATAAATTTTCTCTTTCTATTTCTAAAGCATCCTTTTTTAATTCATTAAAGCTAGTTACACTCCATATGTCAGAATCTATTCCATAATCTGAGCTTAAAATATCTGCTGCTTTAATAACCTCATTTAATATTGCTCCGGAACCTAAAAGTTGAACTTTTGTTTTTCCTTTATTATTAATTTCTTTATACAAATACATGCCTTTAATAATGTCTTCTTTTTTAACATGCTTAGGCATTGCTGGATGTTTATAGTTTTCATTAAGAGTTGTGATGTAATAGTAAATACTTTCTTGTTTTTCATGCATTCTTTTTAAGCCATCTTCAAAAATTATAGCTAATTCATATGCAAAAGTAGGATCGTAAGTTACGCAGTTTGGAATCATAGAGGCAATAACTAAACTATTTCCATCCTGATGCTGCAAACCCTCTCCTGCAAGAGTTGTTCTTCCAGAAGTTGCTCCAATTAAAAATCCACGACAGCGAGAATCTCCAGCAGCCCATGCAAAATCTCCAACTCTTTGGAAACCAAACATTGAATAAAAAAGGTAAATCGGAATCATTTCAATGTTATGATTTGAATAAGCAGTTCCAGCTGCAATCCATGAAGAAATAGCACCTGCCTCTGTGATTCCCTCTTCTAACACTTGTCCTTTTTTATCTTCACGATAAGAACTTAATTGTTCTGAGTCGACAGGCTCGTATTTTTGTCCTTCGTGAGCATAAATACCAATTTTTTGAAAAAAACCTTCCATACCAAATGTTCTTGCTTCATCAGGAATGATAGGAACCAGTCTAGACGCATAATTTTTTTCTCTTAAAATTTTAGTTAGGATACTTACTAAAACCATAGTTGTTGAAAGTTCTCTGTCACCCGATTCAGTGTAAAAAGATTCAAATATATCTGCAGGAGGAGTTTTTAACGCGACTGACTTTGTTCTTCGAGAAGGTATAAATCCTCCAAGTTTTTTTCTTCTTTCTTTTAGATATTGAATTTCTTCAGATTTATCATCAGGTTTATAAAATTCTAAATTTTCAACTTGTTTGTCAGTTACTGGAATATTAAATCTATCTCTAAAATAAAACATGTCGTTAACATCTAATTTTTTTTGTTGATGGGTTGTATTTATGCTTTCACCACTTTTTCCCATTCCATAACCTTTAATTGTTTTTGTTAAAATAACAGTCGGAGATCCCTTGTGTTTTGACGCAGCATTATAAGCAGCATAAACTTTATGAGGATCATGGCCACCACGATTTAGTTTCCAAATGTCATCATCTGTCATGTTAGAAACTAATTCTTTTAATTCAGGGTACTTCCCAAAAAAATGACTTCTAACATAAGCTCCTCCCTTTGCCTTAAACGCCTGATATTCTCCATCAACGCACTCTTCCATTCTTTTTAGTAATAAACCTGTTTTGTCTTTTGCAAGCAATGAATCCCAATATGAACCCCATATAACTTTGATTACGTTCCAGCCCGCACCTCGAAATAAACCTTCCATTTCTTGAATTATTTTGCCATTTCCTCTTACTGGTCCGTCCAATCTTTGAAGATTACAATTGATAACAAAAACTAAATTGTCTAATTTTTCTCGTGCTGCAAGACTTATAGCACCAGTTGATTCAGGTTCATCCATTTCTCCATCACCTAAAAATGCCCAAACTTTTCTATTTTGGTCTTCAATTAATGTTCTGTTTTGCAAATATTTCATAAATCTTGCTTGGTAAATAGACATAATAGGACCAAGACCCATAGAAACAGTTGGGAATTGCCAATAGTTTGGCATTAACCATGGGTGAGGGTAGGAAGAAAGTCCACCACCATCGACTTCTTGCCTAAAATTTTCTAATTGTTTAACAGTAAGTCTACCTTCTAAAAATGATCTTGCATAAATTCCAGGAGCACTATGTCCTTGGAAATATATTAGATCACCTAAAAATTTTTCATTTTGTGCTCTCCAAAAATGATTAAAGCCCACATCATATAATGTTGCAGCAGATGCAAATGTTGCTATATGCCCACCTAGTTCTGGATATTTTTTGTTGGCACGAACAACCATACAAGCAGCATTCCATCTAATTAAAGATCTAATTTTTGCTTCCACTGTTTGGTCACCAGGAGATTTATCTTCCATCTCAGATGGTATTGTATTAATGTAAGGAGTTTTTTGATTATAAGGCAGATTAGACCCAGAAAGATAAGCTTGATTAATTAATTTACCAACTAAGTAATTTGCTCTTCTAGGACCATCTCTTTCAACAACACTATTTAAAGACACAATCCATTCTTTAGTTTCTAACGGATCAATATCTTCAGCAGATTCTTTTTCTAAAGAAGGACTTATAAATTTTTTATATTCTACTTTGATTTCTTCTTTTGGTTTAAGAATATTATTATCTATTTTCAGTTCAGTTTTTTTTGTTACAACTTTTTCAGCTTCTTGAATAATTTTTTCTGTTTCAGGCAGTATTGATTTTAGACTTGTCCTAGCTTGTGTAGTTCCGTTGTTAAGAATTGCTATCAACGATCCTTTAGATACTTTGTCACCAACTTTAACTTTAAGACTTGAAATTTTTCCATCAAATGGAGACGGCACCTCTACGCTTGATTTATCGCTTTCCAGAGTTATTAAGGTGTCATTTTTTTTGATTTCATCTCCCTCTTTAACCAGTACTTCGATAATTTCTACGTTTTTAAAATCTCCAATATCTGGTACCTTGATCTCCAAACTCATAAAACTATTATATTTAAATGTTTTTTATAAAACTACAGCTATTTTAGATCAGTCTTTATTAGACAAATTTTAATGGTGCCCACAGCCAGAATCGAACTGGCCACCTCTTCCTTACCATGGAAGTGCTCTACCAACTAAGCTATGTGGGCCTAAAAATATTAATTTGTTAATTTACACTTATACTAAGGCAACTCAATAATGCTTACTGACACTAGGTTTTTCATTGAAATTAAGCTTCAGAAACTTGACAACCGGCTATTATACCTATTAAACACACTTATCACTTTGGATAATAGTATTCAAATTGATCAACAAAATAACGAAAGTAAAATAAAGTAAGATGAGTAGTATAAAAGGCAAAGTAAAGTGGTTCAACGGTAGCAAAGGCTACGGTTTTATTGAAAGAGATGACAAACAAAAAGACGTGTTTGTACATATGTCGGCTGTAAAAGATGCTGGAATTGATTATTTAGACGAAGGAGATGTTCTTACGTTTGATATCGAGGATGGAAAAAAAGGTCCATCTGCTGTTAATTTAAAAAAAGTTTAGTTTCTAGATTTTTTTGATGGAGGAGGCTCGCCCATGGGTATTCATTATGATTATAAGTCTAAGCGTGGTGAAAGAGCAATGCTTAAAGAAGCAAAAAGAAAAGAACGTCTTGCTTTAAGAAAAGCTAAAAGAGCCTCTACTAATCCTGTCGAGCATGTTGAAGAAGAAAAAATGCACGATATAAATAAACCCATTACATTGGATGATTTAACTAATCCTAATAAGTAACGAACAGTTTTTGATAATGAGTAATAATCAAAAAAATTCAAGACAAGAACGTTTAGCAAAAGCTCTAAAAGAAAACTTAAAAAAAAGAAAAGATTCTTTAAAAGATATTAAGGAAAGAAAAACATGAGCGTTTTATCTGATAACTGGATAAAAAAAATGGCTATAGAGAAAAAAATGATTTCTCCATTTATTAATAAACAACAAAGAAAAAATAAAATATCTTATGGATTGTCTTCATATGGTTATGACGCAAGAGTTTCAAATGAGTTCAAGATATTTACAAATATTGACTCAGCTTTTGTAGATCCTAAAAAATTTTCTCCAAATAGTTTTGTTACTAGAAAAACTAATGTTTGTATAATACCTCCTAATTCTTTTGTTCTTGCTAGGACTGTTGAATATTTTAAAATTCCAAGAGACGTTCTAGTTATTTGTTTAGGAAAAAGTACCTATGCTAGATGTGGAATTATTGTGAATGTTACACCTTTAGAACCTGAATGGGAGGGTTATGTTACTCTCGAATTTTCAAACACCACAACATTGCCCGCAAAAATTTATGCAAATGAGGGGGCTTGTCAGTTTATATTCTTAAAAGGCGATCGAGAGCCCGAAGTTTCTTATGCTGATAAAAAAGGAAAGTATATGAAACAAAAGGGAGTTACGCTTCCTAAAATCTAACTATGGATAAATTATTAGTTAGAGGAGGAAAAAAACTTTCCGGAGAAGTAATTATATCTGGCTCAAAAAATGCAAGTTTACCAATTATAATTTCATCTATTTTATTTAATAATGATTTAGAGCTTGGAAACGTACCTAAAGTTAAAGATGTATATACACTTATTAATTTGTTGAAATTGCTTGGAAAAAATTCAGTTTTTGAACAAGATAATTCAAATTTAAAAATATTTAATATTAAAAACAATAAGTATTTAGCTCCATATTCAATAATGAAAACTATGAGAGCGGGCGTTCTAGTTTTGGGTCCTTTGCTAGCAAAATATGGAAAAGCAAAAGTTTCTTTGCCTGGAGGTTGTGCAATTGGAGCGCGGCCGATCAATTTGCATCTTTATGCTTTAAAAAAACTTGGAGCAATACTTTCTATTAAAGATGGTTATGTAGAAGCAAAAGTTAAAAATGGTTTAATAGGAAATAAAATTAGATTTAAGAAAATATCAGTAGGAGCAACTGAATGTGCAATTATGTCAGCAACTCTTGCTAAAGGTAAAACAATTATTACAAATGCCGCAATAGAACCTGAAATTATAGACTTAATTGAATTTTTAAATTCATGTGGCGCAAAAATAAGTTGGGGCAAAAATAGAAAAATTATTATAAGGGGAGTTCGGACTTTAAAGCCAGTTAAATACAATGTCATTCCGGACAGAATAGAGGCGGGTACCTATGCCGTTGCAGCGTTAATTACTGATGGAAAATTATTAATAAAAAAAGTTAATATTGCTCATTTAGATTCAACATTTAATGTTTTAAAAGATATGGGAGCAAAAATAAAAATTTTTACAGATTCTTTCTTAATTTCTAGAAATAAAAAATTGAGACCAACCAAAATAAAGACAAAAGTTTATCCAGGATTTGCAACGGATATGCAAGCTCAAATCATGACTCTTGCATGTTTAACTGATGGAACATCAGTCATTAAAGAAGATATTTTTGAAAATAGATTTTTACACATTTCTGAACTATTAAGAATGGGAGCCAATATTGAAATTAAAAAACAAAAGGCAATTGTTAAAGGTGTCAAAAATTTTAATTCAGCAGAGGTAATGGCTACTGATCTTAGAGCTTCAGTTAGTTTAGTATTAGCTGGATTATCAACGAAAGGAATAACTACAATTAATAGACTTTATCATCTAGACAGAGGTTACGAAAAGATAGAAAAAAAATTAAAACTTTGTGGAGCTGATATTCAAAGAATAAATGGATAAGAAAAATCATATTCTTAATAATTTGAAAATTTTTGGAAAAGACACAGAAGATCTAAATGTTTTTTCTGCTTATCTTCAAGATTCAGTGATTGTAGCAAATGATATTAAATTTTTACCAAGAACAAAAAAACTAATTTGTGTGTTTAATCGTTTTATGTGGGAAGATGCGGAAAAAGGTATTTTTAGAAAAAATAAGAGAATTAGAAGTGCTTTAGTGTTTGATAATGTTTTAAAAGTTAAAACCAAAAATATAAATCCATATAAAAAAGATAAAATACTTGAATTTCTAGCAATCAAAGTAGAACTAAAAGACAATTATTTTGATATAAGTTTAATTTTTTCAGGAGATAGTATTTTACTAGTTAAGGCTGAAGAAATAAATTCATCCTTAGAAGATTTTGGAAAAAATTGGACCACAAAATATAGACCAAACCATAAGATCTGAGATGAAAGTAATTAAATTTAATACTAAAAATATTAGCAAAGATCTTGCTTCGCTTGGAAATAGCAGAAGTAATAAATCTCTAAATAGTAAAATTGTAAGTAAAATTATTTCAGATGTTAAAAAACGAGGTGATTTTGCTCTTAAGTATTATCAAAAAAAATTTGATCAAACTAATTTAAATCTTAAAAAGATTGTTTTGAAAAATAATGAGATAATAAAAATAATAAATGGTTTAGATAAATTTACAAAAAAATCCATAGATTTAGCTTTTGAACGTGTAAAATATTTTCATAGTAAGCAAAATATTAAAAGTTATAAATTTTATGATAAATATAAAAATAAATTAGCTTATAAAGTTTCTCCGCTCAATAAAGTTGGGGTTTATATTCCAGGAGGAACTGCTAGTTATCCAAGCTCAGTTATTATGAATGCAGTGCCGGCAATTGTTGCAGGAGTAAAAAATATAAGTTTGTGTGTTCCGACGCCTATGGGAAGTATTAATCCAGGAGTTGTTTATGCAGCAAAAATTTGTGGGATAAAAAAAATTTATAAAATTGGAGGAGCCCAAGCAATTGCAGCTATGGCTTATGGAACTAAAACTGTCGAAAAAGTCGATAAGATTGTAGGTCCAGGAAATATATATGTGTCAGCTGCTAAAAAAAAAGTTTTTGGCGATGTTGGAATTGATATGGTAGCAGGACCCTCAGAGATCACTGTTGTTGCTGATCAAAATAATAATTCTACTTTTACTGCAATTGACTTATTATCCCAAGCAGAGCACGATATTTTATCCCAAGCTATTTTAGTTACAACCAATCTAAAATTTGGCTTAGAAGTTAAAGATAAAATTTATAAATTTCTAAAAGTTTTGCCTAGAAAAAATATTGCTACAAAAGCTATTCAAAACAACGGAGCAATAATAGTATGTAAGAATATAAAAGAAATTGTAGAGACTGTTAATTTAATTGCTCCAGAGCATCTTGAAATCAAAACAAAAAATAATCAATCTATTGTCAAAAACATTGTAAACGCAGGATCAATTTTTTTAGGTGAATATTCACCGGAAGCAATAGGCGATTATTTGGCTGGTCCTAATCACGTCCTACCAACTTCTAGCTCAGCCAGATTTTCATCCGGATTATCAGTTTATGATTTCTATAAAAAAACATCTATAATAAAAATGTCAAAACAAGGTCTTGAAAAAATAGGACGATCAGCTATACAGCTTGCAGATTATGAAGGGCTATTTGCACATTCTCAATCAATAAGAATTAGAATTAGTTAAATATGGCAAAAGAAGAGATGTTGGAGTTTAAAGGAGTTGTCACTGAACTTCTTCCTAATGCTATGTTTAGAGTAAAATTAGAAAATAATCACGAAGTACTAGCGCACACAGCTGGTAAAATGAGAAAAAACCGAATTCGTGTTTTAGCAGGAGATGAAGTTATGGTTGAAGTTACTCCTTATGATTTATCTAAAGGTAGGATTATTTTTAGATTTAAATAATGCTTAATACAAAAAATAATTTTGTATTAGCAACAGCCTCTCCTCGAAGAAT
Source organism: uncultured Alphaproteobacteria bacterium (assembly GCA_903869725.1). Lineage (GTDB taxonomy): Bacteria > Pseudomonadota > Alphaproteobacteria > Pelagibacterales > Pelagibacteraceae > Fontibacterium > Fontibacterium scandinaviense. The sequence continues at coordinate 11,834 of CAIQAD010000042.1, forward strand.
AGACCTATTAAAAACCATTAATATTACTCCTAAAATTATTTATGCAACTGATATAGACGAGACAATCATTTTTAATGAAAATCCAAAAGTTTATTGTGCAAGAATTGCAAAAAATAAAGCTTTAAAAGCACAAGAAAAATATCCTAATGATTTTATACTAGCTGCTGACACAGTCGTATTTGCTAGTAGAAGATTATTTTTAAAACCAAAAGATAAAATAGAAGCAAAAAAATTTTTGAATTTTTTTTCAGGTAGAAAACATAATATTTTAACTTATGTTTGCCTAGTAAAAAGTAATTTTATTAAATTAAAAAAAAGTATAACTAAAATTACTTTTAAAAGATTGTCTGCTAATGAAATAGACGATTATTTATTATCAAAAGAGTGGAAAGATAAATCAGGAGGTTATGCTATACAAGGTTATGCAGAAAAATTTGTAAAAAGAATTAATGGTTCTTATTCTAATGTAGTTGGTTTGCCACTGTTAGAGACTTGTAACTTATTGAAATCTAAAAATTTGATTTAATATTTTAATTGATTAATAAATTGTTTTGTGAAAAAACATGCTCGTGGTCTGGTAGCTCAGTTGGTAGAGCAGAGCCCTGAAAAGGCTTGTGTCGCTGGTTCAATTCCAGCTCAGACCACCATTTTTTGTTTGCAATTGGTTTTCTAGATTGATAATCAACCTCTAATTGAAATAATGATAAAATATATATTTACGCAAAGAGACCATCCTCACGCTAAGCATGCGCTTAGCTAATAGAATTATATATTTAAAAACAAAATAATATTATAAACAAAAAACATGCAGCTGTAGCTCAGTTGGTTAGAGCGCTGGTTTGTGGAACCAGATGTCGGTGGTTCAAATCCACCCAGCTGTACCAAATTAATGAATAAAAAAATTTTTAAGCCTAGCAGTGAATTACCATTAGGTTTTGTTGATAGACAAGAAAAAGAATTGTTAGCAAGGGATCTTTTAATATTTAATATTAAAAAGGTTATGGCTAAATATGGCTTTCAATATCTTGAAACTCCTAGTTTCGAGTTTACCGAAAGTATTGGAAAATTTTTGCCTGATAAAGATAGACCATCAGAAGGAGTTTTCTCTTTTGAAGATGATAAAAAATGGCTTTCATTACGATATGATCTAACAGCTCCACTAGCTAGATATACAGCTAAAAATTTTAATAATTTACCTAAACCTTTTAAAAGATATCAATTAGGAACAGTTTGGAGAAATGAAAAACCAGGCCCTGGAAGGTTTAGAGAATTTTTACAGCTCGATGCAGATTATATAGGAACCAGCAATCTTTTTGCTGATGCTGAGCTATGTTTTTTAATTTCAGAAATTTTAATTATCTGTGGTTTAACAAAAAAAGAATTTATAATTAAAATATCTAATCGTAAATTAACTAAAGGATTATTAGAAAAACTAAAAATTAGTGATGAAAATAAAAAATCAATAGTACTAAGAGCTATCGACAAGTTAGATAGAGTTGGCTTAGAGGGTGTACAATATCTTTTAGGAAAAGGTAGAAAAGATAAATCTGGAGATTTCACAAAAGGAGCTGAATTAAACGATTCTCAAATTAAAGAAATCATTAATTTTTTAAGCATTAAAGATCTTTCAGATAATAATTTTGAAAATATAGAAAAGATAGCAGGAGATAACCAAACTATGTTAGACGGAGTGAATGAGCTTATTTTAATAAAAAAATATTTTTCATTATTCAAATTTGATAATTTTAAATTTGATCCAACGGTTGTTAGAGGTCTTGAATATTATACAGGTCCTATTTTTGAAGCTAATCTTACATTCGGTGTTACAAATAATAAAGGTGAGGAGATTGAGTTTGGATCAATAGGAGGTGGAGGAAGATATGATGATCTTGTAAAACGTTTTAATAATCAAGATTGTCCTTCAACTGGCATTTCGGTTGGTCTTGATCGTTTAATTTATGTGATCCTTCAAAAGAATAAAATTAAAATAGAAAAAGAAACACCAGTTTTAATATGTGTTTTTGATGAAAAGTATATGAATTACTATGTAAAAATTTTAAACTTATTAAGAACAAAAAATATTAGCGCTGAAATTTATTCAGGAAGCGCCAATATAAAATCCCAATTAAAGTATGCTGACAAACGAGGATGCAATTACGTTATTTTATGTGGCGATGATGAGGTAAGCCAAAATTCAGTTACAATTAAAAATTTAGAAATAGGCAAACAAATATCAGATTCTTTAAAAGATAGGGGTGAGTGGAAAGAATCTTCTAGCTCTCAAAAAACAGTTGCTTTAGATAAACTTTTAAATGAGATTAAATAATGAAACAGGGTCTAGAAAAGAAGAGATTAAAAGAAGATCTTTCGAAAAAAATATTAAGTAATTTTAAAAAAAATAAATTTAATTTTACAGATCTAGATTTGTTAATTGATACTAATTTGTTAACAGAAAGATCTGGAGAACAATTTAAAAAATTTACACTAACTTATAAAGATATATTTGGAAAAGAAATTAGTTTGCGTCCTGATTTAACTGTCTCAACAGCGTTAAAATATATTCAGGAAAAAAAAAATAAGGAAGAGAAATATTGTTACTATGGAAGCGCTTATAGACTAGATAAAGAAGGAGATTTAAAAATTTCTGATCAAATAGGTTGCGAAATTATTAATTCTAATAATAATAAATCAGAAAATATTTTGATTAATTCTATATTAGAGTCACTAAAAAAAATTAAAAATTTAGAAGTTATTTTAGGTGATGTTGGATTATTTAAAATTTTAGTAGAATCTTTAGAGCTTCCAGCTAGATGGAAGTTAAGATTAGTTAAAAATTTTTCTAGAAAAGAATATTTTGAAGATATGTTGAAAAGGTTAGAAACAAATTATGACTTAGATCAAAAAACAATTAAATTAGATACAAAAAGACTTCAAGATTTAGAAAAACTAGATCAAAATATACTAATTGGTGGAAGAACAGTTTTTGACATTGTTAAACGTTTTAATAAAAAGATTAAAGATCCAAGGGATAATTATAAAGGAAAGAAGAATGTTAAAATTATTAGAGATTTTTTAAACATTAACACTTCAATTAATAAGGCAGAAAGTACAATATTATCTTTTTTTTCGAAAAATAAATTAAATAATTTATTTATTAAGAGTTACTTAAAAAAAATTAGCAGAATAAATAAAGAAATCGGAAAAAAATATTTTATTAATTTTAGAACTAATTTTGGAAGAAATAACGATTATTATACAGGCATAGTTTTTTTAGCTTGTGTAAAAAAGAAGTCTACAATTGTCGAATTAGCAAGAGGTGGAGAATATAATAGTTTGCTTAGAACTCTTGGCTATAAGAGAGATATATCAGCTATAGGTGGTGCAATTAATCTAAACGAATTAATAAATTTATAAAAATTATGTCTAAAATAAAAATAGGATTACCAAGCAAAGGAAGATTAAAGGATGAATCTTTGGCTTTCTTAAAAAGCAATAATCAAGAGGTGGTGAATTCTTTTGGAGAAAGAAATTATTTCTTTAATATTAAAAATAATAACGAAATAGATGGAATTTTTTTACACGCTAGAGAAATAATTGAAAGAATTTATGACGGCACTTTAGATATTGGCATTTCAGGACTTGATTTGCTTAAGGAGTTGCCAGACTTTTATTCAGAAAATGTGAAGATTTTTAAAAAACTAAATTTTGGTTTCGCTGATTTAGTAGTAGCTATTCCAAAAGATTGGTTAGATGTTCAAAATATGGCGGACTTAGAAGAGGTAAGCTTCGAATTTAGAGAAAAATATGGTCGACGAATGAGAGTTGCGACAAAATACCCAAATTTGACTGAATCTTTCTTTTTATCAAAAGGAATAAGTCAGTTTAGAGTAGTTCCAAGTCTGGGCGCAACAGAATCTTATCCATTTACTGGCTCCTCAGAATTGATAACAGATATAACCTCTACGGGCTCAACTTTAAAAGCTAATAATCTAAGAATTATAAATGATGGGACTATATTAAAAAGCTCTGCCTGTATTTTTATTTCTAAAAAAATTAAAAAAAACAATTTTTTAAATTTTTTAAAGTAGTCAAAAAAAAACCCCGGAATTTTAGTCCGGGGTTTTGAATTCTTTCTAGAAAGTTTGCTAGAGAGAACGGAATTACATTCCCATTCCGCCCATGCCGCCCATGCCACCCATTCCGCCCATTCCGCCTGGCATTCCACCACCACCAGAATTAGAGTTTTTGTCATCGGGTTTGTCAGCGATCATTGCTTCAGTTGTAATAAGCAGTCCTGCTATTGAAGAAGCATCTTGAAGCGCTGTTCTAACAACTTTAGTTGGATCGATAATACCTTTTGCAAACATATCACAATACTCACCACTTTGAGCATCGTAACCTTGTGAAGGTTTTTTTCCTTCTAAAAGTTTTCCAACAATTACTGAACCATCTACTCCGGCATTGCTTGTGATTTGTCTGATTGGGTATTGTAAAGCTTTTCTTATTATTTCAACACCAGCTTTTTGATCATCACCTTTTGGTTTTAAATTATTAAGAGCTTCAGAGGCATACAGTAACGCACATCCACCACCAACAACCACACCTTCTTGTACAGCTGCTCTAGTAGCGTTAAGTGCATCTTCCACTCTGTCTTTTCGCTCTTTAACTTCAACTTCTGTAGCGCCACCAACTTTAATAATAGCAACACCACCAGCAAGTTTAGCTAATCTTTCTTGCAATTTTTCTTTATCATAGTCAGAAGTAGTTTCTTCAATTTGTTTTCTAATTTGACCACATCTTGCTTCTATTTCTGATTTTTTTCCTGCACCATCAACGATAGTTGTATTGTCTTTATCAATTCTAATTTTCTTACATTGACCAAGATCTTTCAACTTAACGTTTTCAAGTTTAATACCAAGATCGTCGGATATAACCTGTCCACCAGTTAAGATAGCAATATCTTCTAGCATTGATTTTCTTCTATCACCAAAGCCAGGAGCTTTAACTGCTACCACTTTTAAACCACCTCTTAATTTATTTACAACTAAAGTTGCAAGAGCTTCGCCCTCAACATCTTCAGCAATAATTAAAAATGGTCTGCTAGATTGTACAACTGATTCCAATAGAGGAACCATAGGCTGTAAGTTAGTTAATTTTTTTTCTGTGATAAAAATTAGTGGGTCTTCTAATTCCGCAATCATTTTATCTGCATTAGTAATAAAGTAAGGAGATAAATAACCTCTATCAAATTGCATACCTTCAACTACATCAAGTTCCGTTGAAAGACCTTTTGCTTCTTCAACCGTGATAACACCTTCGTTACCAACTTTTTGCATAGCTTTTGCAATCATGTCTCCGATTTCTTTTTCACCATTTGCAGAAATAGTTCCAACTTGTGCAATTTCTTCACTAGTTTTTACTTTTTTTGAACTTTCTTTAATTCTTGTGATTACAGCTTCTACTGCTAAATCAATTCCTCTTTTTAAATCCATTGGATTCATTCCAGCAGCAACATATTTACAACCTTCTCTTGCGATTGCTTGCGCTAAAACAGTTGCAGTTGTAGTTCCGTCACCGGCTTCCTCATTAGTTTTGCTAGCAACCTCTTTAACCATTTGAGCTCCCATGTTTTCAAATTTATCTTCAAGCTCTATTTCTTTTGCAACAGTTACTCCATCTTTAGTTATTCTAGGAGCACCGAATGATTTATCTATAACTACATTTCTTCCTTTTGGTCCTAGCGTTACTTTTACAGCGTTAGCAAGTATATCAACGCCTTTTAGCATCGCATTTCTTGCATCTGTATCAAATCTTACAATTTTACCTGCCATTTTTTTTCTCCTATTTATTATTTATTAATTTAATTACTTTTTTTTCCCCATAATTCCCATGATGTCTGACTCTTTCATAATACTATATTCGACACCATCGATTTTAACTTCTGTTCCAGACCATTTTCCAAATAATACTAAATCACCAACTTTAACTTCCATAGATAATATTTTTCCATCTTCAGTTTTTGCTCCTGGTCCAACAGCCACTACTTTTCCTTCAGAAGGTTTTTCTTTTGCTGTATCAGGAATTATAATTCCACCAGCAGTTTTTTCTTCGCCATCAAGAGGCTGAACAAGAACTCGATCGTGTAAAGGTCTAAAATTCATTATTGTTAATCTCCGTTATAAAATTGTTAATGTATTAAAGTTAAGTAACTTATACTGGCTGCTATATGAGGGTTAGTAGCTTAAATTTCAAGGGGTACTTTAGAAAAGATCATATTTTATTAACATTTTTAGCCTAAATTTTATGGAACATCTCTAATTATCCTTTATAAAGAACGTTCTTTTATGTCTCAAAGTTTTAATTCAAATAACAACAAATTTAATAATCATCAAGGTATTTACAAACCAAACGATTTAGAGGCGTTCTGGATGCCTTTTACCGCCAACCAAGACTTTAAAAAAAATCCTAGAATAATTTCAAAATCAAAAGGAATGTATTATTACACGCCATCTGGTGAGAAAATATTGGATGCCGTAGCTGGACTTTGGTGTTGCAACCTAGGCCATAATCGTGATGAAGTTGTTAAAGCAATACAACAACAAGCCGCAGATTTAGATTTTGTACCAACTTTTAATGCGGGTCACTATAAGGCTTTTGAATTAAGTAATAAGCTTACTGAGATTTCTCCCAAGAATTTAAATCATGTTTTTTATAGCAATTCTGGTTCAGAGGCTGTTGAAACAGCTTTAAAAATTGCCTTAGCATTTTATAGATCAAAGGGAAAAAATTCTAAAAAAATTTTTATAGGTAGGCAAAGAGGATATCATGGCACAGGTTTTGGAGGAATGTCTGTTGGAGGAATTCCAAAAAATAGAGAGCAATTTGAAAAATTTTTACCAGACGTCTATCATTTGCCGCACACTCATAATTTAAAACATAATGCTTTTTCAAAAGGCCAGCCAATATGGGGTGATCATTTAGCAAATGATCTTTTAGATAAAATTAAATTATATGAAGCATCTAATATTGCAGCTGTTATTGTTGAACCTGTGGCCGGTTCAACGGGAGTTTTAATTCCGCCTATTGGATATCTAGAAAAGTTGAGAAAAATTTGTACGGAAAATGATATACTTTTAATTTTTGATGAAGTTATTACTGGCTTTGGAAGATTAGGAAAACCATTTGCTGCAGATTATTTTAATATTGAGCCAGATTTAATGTCTATAGCAAAAGGAATTACAAGCGGTACAGTTCCAATGGGAGCAACATTTGTTTCTGATTATATTTATGACGAATTTATGAAAGGAGATTCTAAAAATATAGATTTTTTTCACGGATATACTTATTCAGGCCATCCATTAGCTTGTGCAGCAGCTATTGCAACTCTTGATGTTTATAAAAAAGAAAATTTATTAACAAGAGTTTCAGAATTAGCAAAATATTGGGAAGAAGGTTTGCATTCTTTAAAGGGAACTAAGTATGTTATAGATATAAGAAATTTAGGATTAATCGGAGCTATCGAAGTTGAACCTATAGAAGATCAATTAGGAAGAAGAGCGTATAATATTTTATGTGAAGCTTTTAAAAATAATCTTTTTGTAAGAGTTACTGGAGATATAATCGCTTTATCTCCCCCTTTAATTATTGAAAAAAGTGAAATCGATTTAATAATAGATCGATTAAAAAAAACTATTAATTCGACAATTTAACACAATGATCAAAAATCCGCTTTTCTTAAGTGGTATTCATAAAATATGTAAAAAATTTGACTTATATTTGGTTGATCTTTGGGGTGTAGTACATGACGGAATTAAATGTAATGCTGAAGCTCTTAAAACATTAAAAATACTTAAGAAAACAAGCAAAATAATTCTTATCTCAAATGCTCCGCGTCCAAACTTTATAGTTAAAAAATTCTTAATAAAAATGAATTTTAATAAAAAATATTATCATTCATTAATTACTTCTGGAGATGTAACAAGAAATTTTTTAAGAGCAAACTATAAGAATAAAAAAATTTATCACCTTGGAGCAACTAAAGATAATGTTTTATTCAAAGGATTAAAAATTAAAAAAGTGTCAATTGAGCATGCCGATATAGTCGTTTGTACAGGCTTAGCAAGCTATGATAATTTAAAAAAATATAACTCTGTTTTAAAAAAAATTAAGAAAAAAAAATTATTAATGATTTGTGCTAATCCTGATTTGACAGTTAATCGGGGTAATAAATTAGAGTTTTGCGCTGGATCTATTGCTAAGATGTATAAAAAAATGGGAGGTAATGTCAAATATTTTGGTAAACCTTATAAAAATTTTTATGATTATTGTTTTTCAATGATTAATAAAAATGTCAAAAAAAGTAGAACACTCATTATAGGAGATAATTTAGATACAGACATTTTAGGAGCCAATACCATGAAAATTAATAATTTATTTATATGGGGTGGAGTTCATAAAGCTGAAATAGAGAAAAAAAATTTAGGAGAGTTTATTATTAACAAAAATAAATATTTTCCAATTAATTTTTTTCAGAAAGAATTAATTTGGTAATGAAAATTTATAAAAATATCAATTCTTTTAAAAATAACTTTAAAAGCTCAGTGTTAGCAATAGGAAATTTTGATGGCGTGCATATGGGGCATCAACAAATTTTTAAAAAAGCAAAAATTTTATCAAAAAGAATAAATTCTAAGTTTGGGATTTTCACTTTTAATCCTTTACCAAAAGATTTTTTTAGTAGGAAAGATAATAAAATTTTAAAAAATGAAGATAAAATAAATATTTTAAAAACTTATAAGCCAGATTTTTTAATTGAACAAAAATTTGATAAAAAATTTTCTAAAATTGGTTACGATTTTTTTGTAAATGAAATTCTTATTAAAAAATTAAAAGTTTCTACTATTTTTGTAGGTAAAGATTTTAGGTTTGGTTTTAAAAGAAAAGGTAATGTGAGTCTCTTAAAGAAATATTCGAATATTAACAATTATAATGTTGTAGTTGTTAATTTTAAGAAATTAAAAAATCATAAAATATCCTCATCGTACATAAGGTATCTTATTTCAAAAGGAAAAATTGAATTAGCAAACAAGATTATGGGAAGATCATGGGTTGTTTCTGATAAAGTTATTTTGGGTAGAAAGATTGGCAGAACTATAGGGGCTCCAACTGCAAATATTAAAATTAGAGGACAAATAAAACCTTTATTTGGTGTTTATGCCGTAAAGATCAATATTGGTAAAAGCAGTTGTAAAGGAGTAGCTAATTATGGTGTTAGGCCTACCTTTGGTAAAAGTAGTCCAATTTTAGAGGTTAATCTATTTAAAAATAACAGAAATCTTTATAATAAAACACTGAATGTAAGTTTTGTAAAATTTATTAGAAATGAAAAAAAATTTTCTAGCATTTTAGAACTTAAAAAACAAATTCAGAAAGACATTAAAATAGCAAAAAAAATTTAAAAAATAAAATGTCAGAAAATAATATTAATTTGCCGGTTACTAGTTTTCAAATGAAGGCAAACCTGCCATCGAAAGAGCCTGAAATTTTAAAATTATGGAATGAAATAAATATTTATAAAGAGATACGAGCAAAAAGTGTGAGTAGAGAAAAGTTTATACTTCATGATGGACCTCCGTATGCCAATGGACATATTCATATTGGAACTGCATTAAATAAAATTTTAAAAGATGTTGTTGTTCGTTTTAATCAAATTGATGGCAAGGATGCTCCATACGTTCCGGGCTGGGATTGTCATGGTTTGCCGATTGAATGGAAAGTTGAAGAAGAATATAAAAAAAAAGGCAAGAACAAGGATGCCGTTCCTATCAATGAATTTCGCAATGAATGTAGAAAATTTGCTGAACATTGGATCAAGATTCAAAAAGACGAATTTTATAGACTAGGAGTAAATGCAGATTGGTCAGATTATTATACAACAATGAGCAAAAGTTCTGAAGCTCAAATTGTAAGAGAAATAAGTAAGTTTATATTAAATGGTGGTTTGTATAGAGCATTTAAACCGGTTTTATGGTCAGTAATTGAAGCTACAGCTTTAGCGGACGCAGAAGTTGAGTATTATGATCATACTTCAAATACCATTTATGCATGCTTTTTATTTACAAAAGGCCCAGATTATCTTCTTGGAAGTAAAATAGTTATTTGGACAACAACACCTTGGACAATTCCTTGTAATAAGGCTTTAGCTTTTAATAGCAAAATTGATTATGTTTTACTTTCTATCAATGGCTCTGAAAAAATTGTAGTTGCTGAGCAATTAATCTCTAAATTTTTATTAGAATGTAAAATTCAAAAATTTGAAGTAATTAAAAAGTTCTCAGGAAAAGAATTTCAAGGAACTTTCTGCCAGCATCCATTTAAAAATATTGGATATAATTTTGATGTACCAATGCTCGATGGAAATTTTGTTAATCTGGAACAGGGTACAGGAATAGTTCATTGTGCTCCTAGTCATGGCCCAGATGATTATTATCTTTGTTTAAGCAATAATATCAATGCTTCCAATACAATTAATGATAAAGGATTTTATACAAGTGACATTAAAAAATTCGAGGGAATTCATATTTTTAAAGCTGATGAAAAAGTAATAGAAGAGCTTGAAAAATCTAACAATTTATTAGGTAAAGGAAAATTAAAACATAGCTATCCGCACTCGTGGAGATCTAAAGCGCCGTTGGTACATCGGGCAACCCCTCAGTGGTTTATTTCTATGGAAAAAAATGACCTTAGAAAAAAATCTTTAGATGCTATAAAAATTACACACTTCTATCCAAAATCAGGACAAAATAGATTAAGAGCAATGGTAGAAACGAGACCAGATTGGTGTATATCTCGACAAAGAGTCTGGGGCGTTCCTTTACCGATATTTTTGTCAAAAAAAAATGAAGAAGTTTTAGTTGATAAAGAGGTATTAGAAAATGTTGCAACAATTTTCGAAAATGAGGGAAGCGATTCTTGGTTTAAGAAAGAACCTCAGGAATTTTTAGGAAAGAATTATAATTCAAAAGATTTTAACCAAATAAAAGATATCGTAGAAGTTTGGTTTGATAGTGGTGCAACGCATAGTTACGTTTTAGAAAAAAGAAAAGATTTATTATCGCCAGCAACATTATATTTAGAAGGCACGGATCAACATAGAGGTTGGTTTCAATCGTCTTTATTGGAGTCCTGCGGCACAAGAAATGTTGCTCCATATAATAATATTTTATGTCATGGTTATGTAGTTGACGGCAAAGGTCAAAAAATGTCGAAATCACTTGGAAACGTGGTTAGTCCTGATGAAGTAATTAAAATTTACGGCGCTGATATATTAAGACTTTGGGTTGTTGCGTCAGATTATTCAGAAGACTTGAAAATTGATAAATCAATTTTAAGTCAACATGCTGAGTCATATAGAAAAATTAGGAATACATTGAGATTTATTCTAGGAAATCTAAATGATAAAACTAAAAATATTGATGTTAACAAAATTGATTATAAAAATTTATCTAGTTTAGATCAATATATTTTGTCACAAGTTTATGATTTAAATCAAAAGTTTAAAGATTGCATATCGGAATATAATTTCCATAAAATTTATGTCGAATTGTTAAATTTTTGTACAGTTGATCTTTCTGCTTTTTATTTTGATATGAAAAAAGACATCCTTTATTGCGACAATTTATATTCCGCAAGAAGAAATAATTGTTTAATTGTTTTAGATATTTTACTTAATTTTTTATTGAAATGGTTTTCGCCTATTTTAGTTTTTACTACAGAAGAAATTTATCAGTTATTAAAAAATAAAAGTAAAAAAAGTATTCATTTAGAAGATTTTACCAACCCTCCAGAACAATGGAATAATAGTAATGTTAAATTACAATGGTCAAAAATTAAAAAACTTAAGCAAGTAGTTAATGCTGCAATTGAAGAAGTAAGAAATAAGAAAATTATAGGATCAAGCTTGGAAGCGAATCTTAATTTACACGTTGATGAAGAGTATTTTGATTCTATAAAAAATGAAGATTTATCAGAAATCTTTATTTGCTCTTTAGTAAATGTAGAAAAATTATCCAAAGAGGACGATTTGTTTATTCTTAAAGATATAAAAGGTGTTGGTGCAAAAGTTTTAAACGCTAAAGGCAGTAAGTGTCCAAGATGCTGGAAAATTTTAGAGACTAATTGTGCTAGAAAAAACTGTGGGTTAAAAAATTAAATTATGAAAAAAATAAGAATATATTTATTTAGTTCTTGTTTATTATTTTTCATTATTGATAGAATTTCAAAAAGCTTAATAATTTATAAATTTTCAAATGCCCAAATTAGTGAAATTAAAATAAATTCATTTTTTAATTTAATATTAGTTTGGAATAGAGGGGTTGGTTTTGGTTTTTTACCTTTTGATTCAAATACATCATATTTATTTGTTTCTCTTTTTATAGCTCTTGTTAATGCGTTTCTAATCTATTGGATGCTAAAAAAGTCCAAAATTGTTGAGTCTTTTTTAATTTCCATGATTCTTGGAAGTTCTATTGGTAATTTGTTTGATAGATTTTACTACGGCCTTGTTCCCGACTTTATTGACTTATATTATAAAAACTTACATTGGTTTACTTTTAATGTAGCTGATATTTTTATAACCATCGGCATTGTTTGTTTAATTTTAAGTGATATCCTAATTAAGAAAAAAATATGAAGTTTATATTTAAGTATCTAGCTTTGTTTTTTTTATTGAGTTCATGTACTAACTCTTTAAAACAGGCTCTTGGCATGACTAAAGCTGATAGCCCTGATGAATTTTTAGTAGAAAAAAGAAATCCTTTAACAGTGCCGCCTAGCTATGATTTATTACCGCCTGATTCAAGTACAGCCAGCGCTGCAGTTGTTGGTGATTTAACTACTGAAAAAAAATCAATTCAAGATATCTTAAATAAAAATTTAAAAAATGATTCAGCTAGTAATGCCAATTCTTATAATGCAAGCACAAACAATTCACAAAATTCAGCTGAAAAATCAGTATTAAATAATCTAAAATAATTTAATGCAGTTTTACACTGAGAGTATTCTTGGAAAAAAATCACAATTAAATAAATTTAGCAAATTAAAGTACATCGAATACATTTCTAAATGCGAGCAAGAGCTAGAGAAATCTTTGAATAATAAAGAAAATTTTTTCTTTAATACTTTATCTTCTCATTATCAAACAAGTGTCGAAAAAAATAAATATCTTTTAAAAAAAAAATTAAAAAATAAAATATTAATTGTAGGCATGGGAGGCTCAGTTTTAGGAGCAAAAACTATAGCTTCATATCTTGGATTAGATAATTATTTTTTTTTAGACGATCTAAGTGTTTATGATATTTTTAATCTTATCAATAAAGATTTAAAAAATTTTTCAATTTTTATTATATCAAAATCAGGAAACACTTTAGAAACAATAATTAATTTTAATTTATTAATAAAAAAAATAGGAAAAAAATTCATGAAAAATTTCATAATTATTTCTCAACGAAATACTAATTTACATAAATTTGCAATTAATAATAATTTAATTTTTTTTGAACATAATTCTAATTTAAGCGGGAGGTACTCAGTATTGTCAGAAGTAGGACTAATAATGTTTAGTATTAATAAAAAAGAAATTCTAAATGCAATACAATTTGTTATTTCAAAAAAATTTAAAAAAATTTTAATAAAAAATACTGCGTTTTTATTTACTTTAATGAAATTTTCTAAAGTTAATCAACATGTATTTCTTATTTATTCTAAAGAATTATTGAATTTTGGTTATTGGCACCAGCAATTACTTGCAGAAAGTATTGGAAAAGATTCTATGGATTTTACACCTTGGGTATCAATGTGTCCCAAAGACAATCATAGTATAATGCAATTATTTTTAGGTGGAAAAAAAAATAAATTTTTTAGTTTTTTAAAAATAGTAAAAAATAAAAAAGATTATCTTTTAACAAAGAATAATTTGCTAAATAAAAATTTAAATAATACTAAACTTTCAAAAGTTATAGACGCACAATTTAATGCGACTGTTAATGTCTTTAAAAAAAATAATATTCCACACAGGGTAATCTTGATTAATGAAAAAAAACCAAAAGATTTAATTTCTTTATTCGTTTACTCAATGTTGGAGACGGTTTTGTTATGTAAAATGTCAAGAGTTAATCCTTTTAATCAGCCAGCCGTAGAGTCTATTAAGAAAGAAACCTTACGTATTCTAAAATAATTTAATTTCCCCAAAGTAAACTTTTGAGACGCCATAAATTTTTTCTTCTAAAATATTTATATTTGAATTGTTAATACTATTCTTTGAATGTGTATGTATGATTAATTTATTATTTTTATTTGCAAGTTTTTTAATATCAGTGATAATTTTATCAATATTTGTCATCTTAAATGGTGGATCAATAAATATTAAATCAGCTTTAATTATATTAAAATTATAATTTTGTTTTATATTTAATACATCGTCATTAATTATTTCAGCCTTAGTAATTTTTAGAAGCTGTAGATTTTTTTTAAGAATATTAAAAGCTTCCTTTTCTTTTTCTATAAAAAAAACTTTATCCACATTTCTTGATAGACATTCAATCCCAAAAGAGCCAGATCCTGAAAATAAATCTAGCACTACTGAGTTTTCAAATTCAAATTTTATTTTATTATTATGCAATAAAACATTAAAAATACTTTCTCTGACTCTATCTCTTAATGGTCTTGTAATAATTTTACTGGGAAATAAGATTTTTTTACCTTTAAATTTTCCTGATATTATTCTCATAAATATCTAATTCCTCTTTTTCCGCTCTAATTATTTGACCTGGTAGCATGTTTTTTAGTTTAAATGGTCCATATTCAATTCGAATTAATTTATTTACTTGTAGATTAATTAAAGAACATAAATTCCTAACCTCGTTATTTTTACCCTCTGTTACTTCGAATTCTAGCCATATATTTCTACTTATATTTTTTAAGATTTTATATTTAAATGGTTTATAATAATTATTAATAAACTTTCCTCCTTTGCTTATTCTTTCGATATTTTCGAAGTTTAAATGTCCATAAGCTCTAATCTTGTATTTTCTTACAAATTTATTTTTTGGAAGTTCTAAATTTCTTATAGTTGATCCATCATGCGTGAGCAGCAGTAATCCTTCAGAGTTAATATCCAATCTTCCAATTGTTTTTATTTTTTTTAAATTTTTAGGTAAGATTTCGTAAATAGTTGGTCTTTCATCTGTCTGTTTTCTAGAAACTATATAATTTATAGGTTTGTAAAATTTCCATATTTCTTTTTTAGAATACGTATTAATCTTTTTGTTATTAATAGATATTTCGTCTTTTTGATCAACAAATGTAATTGGAGTATTAATAATTTTTTTATTAACTTTTATATTATTATCGAATATTAGCTGTTCAATTTCTCTTCTAGATCCATAACCCTTCGAAGATAAAAATTTAGCTATCCTTATTTTTTTTTGATAAACATCATTCATGCTAAATTATAAAATTAATATTTATATAAAAAAATTGTTACGTTTGTCGAACAAAGCATTTAAAAAAGGAGAAATACCTGTAAGCGCAATCATAGTTGATCCTGTTAAAAACAAAATAGTATCATCTGCTATAAATCAGACAAAAGCAAAAAAAAATCCTATTTTACATGCAGAAATAGTTGCTATTACAAAAGCTTTAAAATTATCATCTTCTAATAGATTGGACTGTTTTGATATTTATGTTTCATTAGAACCTTGTCCAATGTGTGCAGCTGCTATTTCAAATGTTAAATTAAGAACAGTATATTTTTGTGCAGAAGATAAAAAGTCAGGTGGTTTTATAAATGGACCAAAGCTAATATATTCAAAAAATATTCATTATAAACCAAAATTTTATTACGGGTTTAATGAAAATATTTTTTCAGATTTAATGAAGAAATTTTTTAAAAAAAAAAGAGTTAATTAATAACTCTCCATCCAATATCTTTTCTATAATACTTATCTTTCCAATTAATTTTTTTAAGAATATTTAAACAGTTATTTCGAGCCTGTTTTAAACTGTTATTTAAACATGTAACGTTTAATGCCCTTCCTCCAGTTGAAAAAATTTTACTGTCTCTATCTATTGTTCCAGCATGAAAAATATTGCAATTTTTTCTTAATCTAATTTTATGTAAATCTTTTATTTCAGAAATTTTAGTATTATTATTTGGATATCCTTTAGATGCAGCAACAATGGTAATTGCTTTTTTATTATCCCAATTTATATTTAAATTTTTGAGTTTTTTGTTTTTACAAAATTGAATAATCTTTACTAAATCAGTCTTCAGTCTCATCATTAATACCTGACTTTCAGGATCTCCAAGTCTAATATTATATTCAATTAACTTTGGATCGTTATTTTTGATAATTAATCCAGCATATAAGATTCCAGTAAAAGGTGAGTGCATCTTTTTTAATGCAAGAAGAGTAGGTTCAATGATTTTCTTTTTAATTTTTTTTTCTAAAATAGAATTCATAAGATAAGAGGGTGAATACGCTCCCATTCCCCCAGTATTGAGACCTGTTTCTCCTTCGCCAATTCTTTTGTGATCTTGTGCTGAACCAAAAAATTTATAATCTTTGCCATCAGATATAATAAAATAACTAGCCTCTTCTCCTGTTAAAAATTCTTCAATTATAAAATTTTTTGAGCTCTTAAATTTTCCTTCACTTATTTCTTTGCAAATTTTTATTGCTCGGATTTTACTATTGCAAATAGAAACGCCTTTACCAGATGCCAGTCCATCTGCTTTAATAACTATTGGAGTGCTCATTTTTTCTATATATTTTTTTACCCCAGCCATTGATTTAAAAAATCTATATTTAGCTGTTGGTATTTTATACTTTTGACATATTTTTTTTGTAAATGATTTTGAGTTTTCTAATTGTGAAGCTTTTTGTGAAGGTCCAAAAACAAAGATATTTTTTTTTTCTAAATAATTTTTAATTCCATTTACCAAAGGAACTTCTGGTCCTACAAAAACTGTATTTGTGTTATTTTGCTTTAAAAAAATGGAGATTTTTTTGAAATCTAGAATATTAATATTGATATTTGTTGCTATTTTTTTAGTTCCAGTATTTCCTGGTATGCAGAAAATTTTTTTTATGTTTGGCGATTGACTTAATTTAAGACAAATTGAATGTTCTCTTCCTCCGCTTCCTATAACTGCTATGTTCATGTACTATAGATTATATAATTAATAATGCATAATATTCCAGAATTTTCGGTATCAGAGATTACTAGTTTAGCTAAAAATATTTTAGAACAGAATTTTGAGAGAATACGAGTTAAGGGGGAAGTATCAAAAATCAAAGAAAATAAAGGTCATTTGTATTTCTCACTTAAAGATGAAAACTTTGTTTTGAACGCGATTTGCTGGTCTACTAGTGTAAATTTTTTGCAGGTATTTCCAGAAGAAGGAATGGAAGTTATCGCAGAAGGAAAGATAACAACCTATGCTAAATCTAGCATCTCTAGTTATCAAATTAAAGTTGACCAAATCGAATTACAGGGTGAAGGGGCGATTTTAAAATTAATTGAACAAAGAAAAAAAAAATTACAAGCAGGAGGGTATTTTGATCAGAAAAGTAAAAAAAAAATTCCTTTTCTTCCAAAAAAAATAGGAATTATTACCTCTCCAACAGGCGCTGTTATAATGGACATAATAAATCGAGTAAAAGATAGATTTCCAGTAAATTTAATTGTCTATCCTGTGTCTGTGCAAGGCAATAAATCTGCAAAAGAAATTATTGAAGGCTTAAATTTTTTTAATAAAAAATATGCCGTTGACACTATTATTATTGCAAGAGGAGGTGGTGGTGTTGAAGATTTATTATCTTTCAATGATGAAAATTTAGTTAAAGCTGTTTACCATAGTGAAATACCTGTAATTTCAGCTATAGGACATGAGACTGATTTTACATTATTAGATTTAGTTGCAGATTATAGAGCTTCAACACCAACAGCAGCAGCTGAAAGAGCAGTTCCTGAAAAAAAACTATTATTGGAAAAAATTATATTTATAAATAAGCAATTATCGTCTTCTTATAGTTTGTATCTCAAAGAACTTAATGAGAATTTAAATATAGTAATGCAGTTTTTAAATTTAAATAGTTTAAAAAATTCAATTAAAACTAAAGAAGAAAAAATTAGAGGATTGCACAAATCAACTAATCAGTTAATAAAAAATAAGATGAAATATTTAGACCTTAATTTAAATAATACTTTTTCTCGTTTTAGAAATTTAGACATCAAACAAGTTTTAAAAAGAGGATTTGCTATTATTACAGATGAGAATAATAAAATTATTAAAACAAAGAATAGTGCAAAAAAAAATAAAGATATATTAATTGAGTTTTCAGATGGAATTAGCAAAGCTAAAATTTTTTAATGAATTTTAAAAAAGAAGCAAAAATTAGATATAGGCCAGCAACGTTTGAAATTATAACTCCTGGTGACTATGTCGTATGTAAAATTTCTGGTAAAAAAATATCATTAAAAGAACTTAAATATTGGAATGTTGATTTGCAAGAACCTTATTATTCTTACATCGAAGCTACTAAAAGATTTAATGAATTAAATAAAAAATAATGAAATTTATTTTAATTTTTACTTTTTTAATTTTTAGTCATTCAGTTGCAGCATTAGAATTGAAAGGTGATATTACACAAGGCTCTTTAATAATTGGTAAAGAAGATCCTAATCGAATCATTTTTATAAATAATATAAAAACAAAATTATCTAAGGATGGTTTTTTTGTTTTTGCAATTAATTATAATCAAAAAGGAAATATTATAATAAAATCTGTTGACAAAAATAATCAAATTGAAACTAAAAGTTATAAGATTAAATCTAGAATTTTTAAAACAGAAAAAATAGATGGTTTAGCAGAAAATCTTGTTACACCAGATGAAGAGTCATTAAAGCAAATTAAAGTTGAGCAAAAATTAATCGAAAGTGCTTTAAACGAAAATACAGATTATATTTTTTTTAATTTAGGTTTTTTAAAACCAGTTGAAAGCGCTAGAATATCAGGAGTGTATGGAAGCAGAAGAATTTTAAATGGACAAGTCCGTTCACCACATCTTGGAGTAGATTTTGCTGCTCCTAAAGGAACTGAAGTCAAAGCGTCTTGTGATGGTTATGTTTCTTTAGTTGAAGATAATTTTTATTATACAGGAAAAACAATTATACTGGATCATGGACAAGGAGTTTCAACTTTTTATGGACATTTGAGTGATATTATTCTTATTCATAAAGGTGATTTTGTTAAAAAAGGACAAGTTATTGGAAAAGTAGGAGCAAGCGGACGAGCTACAGGTCCTCATTTGCACTTCGGTGTTTCAGTATTTGAAACCAAGGTCGACCCGCAACTTTTGTTAAAATAAATTTATTTCCAACGATCGTGCGACCATAACCAGTGAGCAGGTTGTCTTTTAATAAATTCCTCAATTTTTTTATTAATATTTAAAGTAATATTAAAAACGTCATTATCATAATTATTAGTTTTTATTATTTGCATTGGCTTTTCTATAAAAAATTCAAACTTAGTCTTGTATATTCGTTTTAGCCATACCGGCACCAATATAGCATCGTATTTTAATGCTAATTGCGCAGGCATTGTTGTTGTTGTAGCTTCTTTATTAAAAAAAGGGATTCTAATGCTCGATGATAATCTTTGGTCGACCATTAGAGCTAGTGGTTGATTAGCAGATATATGTTTTATTATTTTTCTTGTACCCTTAGATCCTTTTTCAAATTGAATTGGACAAATATACTTTTTACGAATTATTCTCATTATTGGATCTAAAAAAATATTATTCAAAGGCCTAAAAACAGCTCCAATAGAAAAGTTTAACTCATTTAAACATTTTGCCATCAATTCAAAATTTGCAAAATGTCCAGAAAAAAAAATTATCGGTTGTTTAGAATTATTTAGCAATTTTAAAATTTCAGAATTATGAAAAATAATTCTATTCTTATTTAAATAGTTCAGACTAAATTGATTAATATGAATGTATTCGCCAAATATTCTTCCTATATTTTTCCACATTTCTGAAATTATTTCATTAATTTCATTTTCTTTTAGATCAGGAAAAGCAATTAAAATATTTTTTTTAGAAATTGATTTTTTTCTAAATAATGGACCAAGAATTTGACCTATTTTTTCTCCTAAATAAGATGAAAATTTTAGACCTATAATTTTAAATATAAGAAAAAATAATAA